>JAISRF010000085.1 GCA_031273775.1 Oscillospiraceae bacterium | reverse complement strand
AACGGTGCGTGTGTTTATGACAATTACCTTGCGGGTGGCAAGGGGTGCAGCCTGTTCCGCCGCCATGATGATGTTTTTGTTGTTGGGTAGCACAAACACGGTTTCGGCGGGAGTCAACTCAATGGCACGGAGAATGTCCTCTGTGCTGGGGTTCATGGTCTGCCCGCCTTTTACCAGACTGTCCACGCCTAAATCGACAAACAGGGTGGCAAGCCCGTCGCCCGCCGCCACCGAAACAAACCCGAAAGGCTTTTCCGGTTTTACGGGGGTGTATTCCCCGGCAGAGGTTTCCACAGGCTTTTCCCGTTTGGCATCGTGCCGAGATTTTTCGTGCTGTTCGCGCATATTGTCAATTTTGATGTTGACCAGCGGGCCGAATTTCAAGGCTTCCTGAATCGCCTGGCCCGGGTCGTTGGTGTGCACATGAACCTTAATAATCTGCTCATCGTCCACCACCACGGCGGAATCGCCGATTGACTCGATGTATGCACGGAGCTTCAGCGGCTCCAGCATGACGGATTTGTCCCGGTTGACAATAAATTCCGTGCAGTATGTAAAGGTAATTTCACCCTCATACTCGGCGGCGGCGGAAAGGGATTTCGCCTCTCCGGTCTGATTGGCGGCACTTGCGGCCTGCGCTATTTGGCCGTCCCGGATGACGGACAGCATTCCCGTTAAAATAACGACAAAACCTTTGCCGCCCGCGTCCACAACGCCCGCCTGCTTCAAAACGGGCAGGAGCTCCGGTGTTTGAAGCAGGGCTTCTTCGGCTCCGGCCAGAGCGGCTTCCAATACTGTGACAGGGTTGTCGGTTCTTTGCGCTTCTATTTTCGCTTTTTCGGAAGCGACTCGAGCAACGGTTAAAATTGTACCCTCGGTAGGCTTCATAACTGCCTTATAAGCCGATTCCACGCCTAAGGCCAATGATTCGGCTATTTTTATTCCGTCCGCTTCCGTCACATCTTTCAACCCGCGGGCAAATCCGCGGAATAAAAGCGAAAGAATCACGCCGGAATTACCCCGCGCGCCACGCAAAAGCGCCGAAGCCGCCAGCTCTGAAATTTCGCCGCAACTCAAATTTTCCGCTTGGGACAACGCCCGGGCAGCACTGTTCATGGTCATAGACATATTGGTTCCGGTATCGCCGTCCGGCACGGGGAAAACGTTCAGTTCATCCACCGGCTGCCGGGCGTTTGAAATGCTGTTGGCCGCGGAAATATACGCATCTCTCAGCGTTAACCCGTTAATCACGAAAAAATACACTCCTTACGCTTTCATGCCGTCAATGTGAACGGTGACTTTATCCACGGTGATTCCTGTGGCTTCTTCCACCGTGTACTTCACCTTATGAACAATCGCTTTGGCGGCGGCATTGATGTTGATGCCGTAAGTAACCACAATGTGCAAATCGACGGTGATGGACTGGGCGTTGCCCTTGACCAAAATACCCTTGTCTATTTGCTCCCTTCGTGAGAAAAATTCCCGCCATCGCTGCGCGCCTTTCGCGACCATACCCGCCACACCGTAGCAGGAGGACGCCGCGTAGCCAATCAGCTTGGCGAAATATTCGTTTGATACGGTCACGGTACCCAGCCGGGTTTCGGTTGAAATCATAGCTGTTGTCCTCTCTTTTATGATATTTATTTAAAGCCGAAAGCGTGTACGGCCTATCGGCAAACGAAATGAGGCAGTTTGCAATTATGAACACATTTTTATGATTAACGTCCCGCTTGCGTGATGAATTCTCAGAAGACGGACAATTCTTCAATATTATAAAAAATATCGGTAGGTGTAGAACGGAGCTTGCCTTTCAGGTTCACGCTGTAAGACAGGACACCCTCACGGTAACAAAGGGGGAGGAAAGGGCAATCCGAGTAAAACGTTTCTAAAAATTCCTCAATGGTGACCGCGCCGGCTCTGTACGCGGAATAAAATTCAAAAACCGGAACACCGTAATTGACGGCGGAATCAAACAGCGGGGACAAGTCCATATTTTGTCGGTTTTTGATTTCTCCCAAATAAAGCTCAAACTCTCCGCGGGAGAGAGCAGCGATATACGCGTCGTACCCGAGGACACTCACGGTGGTTTCCAAACCGGCGGCGCAGAGTGATTCGGCGCACTTTTGAGCGGCGGAAAGGCGGCGGGAATTTTCGGAATTAACCAGTAAACGAAGCTTGATTTGCTTGCCGTCGTTTTGAAAGAAACCGTTTGCGCCTTTATTATACCCCAAATTTTCCAATTCCGCAATACAAGTTTGCAGATTTTCTTCGTAATGCCCCAATTGTGCGTTTTCCGCTGCCGTATAAAAGCTTCCGAACGGCCCTTTTGCGGGTACGGCCATGCCGAAAAACGCTTCAGAGCAAAGCTTTTGCCGATTCAAGGCAAGGGAAAGGGCACACCGAACCTCCGGACGTTGCAAAAAAGCGTTTTTACTGTTTATTCCTAAATATACAAGGTTGTTTTGTACCACCGGGATATTCTGTCCCGTCACCCCGCGGAGCTCCTGTTCGCTCAAGTCATCATAGAATATGCTTACGCTGCCGGACGAAATGTTATGCCGGAGCGAGTCGTTGTCCGGGCAATTGACGAGCGGGATTTTTTCAATATTCACCGCTCCGCCCCGCCATTTCTGATTAGCGGTCAGAAAATATTGCCCGTTTTCCTCGGTGTAGACATACCGCCCGCTTCCGGTTGGCGGCAGTTTTTTGTTGTCCTCGATTTTGTTTTTGTCCGAATTTTGTTTGATTACGGGAAAAGTCAACATATTG
>JAISRF010000171.1 GCA_031273775.1 Oscillospiraceae bacterium | reverse complement strand
CATTGCGAAAGTCAACAGCCTAAAATCGGAAATATCCGCCGATGTAATGAAATCAATGTCGGAACTTAACACACAACGGCTCTCAATCCCTGTCGGGACGCTTTTCGGCGGCGAATTGCTCACCGGACGCGGCCCCAAACTCCCGCTCAAGCTCATGATTTCCAACAGTGTGCTCAGCGAGTTCAAAAACAGCTTTGACGAGGCCGGAATCAACCAGACCAGGCACGAAATTATGCTGGAACTGACCGCCGATATTTATGTGGTTCTTCCGGGTTACAAGACCTCGGCGCAGGTAAAAACCAACATTTCCGTGGCGGAAACAATTATTGTGGGCAAGGTTCCGGACACCTACGCCGATTTGAACAGGCTGGATCAGGTTTTGAGATAGTTAAGAGCTGAACATATTTGAATTATTCTATCACTCGCGCGTGCAAAATTATAACCAGTCCGCAAAGGCGGACACCACACCTGTCACCTGTCAACTGTCAACTGTCACCCGCCAACTGTCACCCGCCAACTGTCAACTGTCAACTGTCAACTGTCAACTTATTTAAGCATTCCCTTTAAAATCCCCACCGCCTGAGCCATTGCCGCTTCCAGCTCTTCCGGCTTTTTTCCGCCTGCCATGGCACTGTCAGGACGGCCTCCGCCGCTTCCGCCGACCAGCTTTGCAAGTTCGCGGACTAAGTTTCCGGCGTGCGCGCCTTTTTTAACGGCTTCTCCGCCGCAAACCGCCGCCAGCGTTACCGCTCCCTTTTCCCTGTTTATACAGGCCAGCACCGCCACTAAATCCGGGTGGGCGGCTTTCAGGCTGTCGCCTATATTGCGGAGCGTGTCGGCATCCGCGTTGTCAATGATTTGCGTGGCCAGCCGCGCACCGCCAACATCGGCGGCGTTTGCCGCAAGCCTCTCGGCCCGCTGCGCCGCCACGGCGGCATTTTGCTTCTCCAATAGGCGGTCTTTTTCCTTTAATTCTGCCAATACCGCCGCCGCGCGCTCCGGCAAGCCCTCCGGCGCGGCTTTCAGTACCGCCGCGGTTTCCGTGGACAGACTTCTGAACCGGCGCAGATAGTCCGCCGCCGCCTCGCCGGTAAAGGCTTCAATCCTGCGCACCCCCGCCGATACCGAGCTTTCGGACACGATTTCGAACAGGCGGATTTTTACCGTGTTGTCCGTGTGGGTGCCGCCGCAAAGCTCCTTTGAAAAATCCCCGGCGGAAACCAACCGCACGGTGTCGCCGTACTTTTCCCCGAACAGCGCCATTGCGCCGCGCTTTTTCGCTTCCTCAACCGGCAAAACCTCCGTGGTAACCGGAAGCGCCTTTATAATTGCGCCGTTGACCAGCCCTTCTGCCTGTTTGATTTCCTCCCCGGTGAGGGCGGAAAAATGCGTAAAATCAAAGCGGAGCCGAGCCGAATCCACCGACTGGCCGGCTTGTTCCACGTGTGCGCCCAGAACCTGGCGGAGCGCCGCCTGGAGCAAATGCGCCGCCGTATGATTCAGCGTGGTCGCTTCGCGTTTTTCACGGTCGATTGCCGCCGTCACCATGTCCCCAACCTTAATCGTACCAGAAATCAGTTCCCCATGGTGCAAAACCAAGCCGTTAGCGTTTTTCGTGGTAGAATAAACCTTAAAAACCGCCCCGAAAGCGCAGTTTTCCGATTGTCTTGCCAACCCGTCATTTTCCATTCTCAACCGTCCACTCTCCACTGTCAATTCTCCAACGTCCCCGGCCTGACCGCCGCTCTCGCCGTAAAACGGGGTTTTATCCAAAATCAGAACGGCGCTATCGCCCTCTTCTATTGAATCCGGACGACCGGCCTGGGCGATGATATATTTCACCTGTGCGGTGGCTGACAGCCTGTCATACCCCACGAATTCCGTGGGGGTCTCGTTTGCGGGCAGGTTGTTTCCCGCCCAGGCCTCCCCGTCCGAACCTTTTCTGGCGGCGCGGGAACGTTCGCGCTGGCTCTGCATTAACGCGGTAAAGCCTTCCTCGTCCGCAGTCAAGCCCTTTTCTTCCAGAATATCAAGGGTCAAATCAAAGGGAAAACCGAAGGTGTCATACAGGCGAAAGGCATCCGCGCCGGACAGCGCGCCAACCGACAGGTTTTGGGAAAGTTGTTCCAAAAGCGCCAATCCCTGATCGATTGTTTTCGAAAAGCTTTCTTCCTCAAAGGCAATCATCTTCAAAATGGTTTCGCGCTTTTCGGCAAGTTCCGGGTACGCGGCGCGGCTCTCCCCGATGGCGGTTCCGGCAACCTCCGCCAAAAATGGGCGGGTTACGCCCAATATCCGTCCATGGCGGGCAGCGCGGCGAATCAGGCGGCGTAAAACATAGCCTCGTCCCTCGTTCGAGGGTAGCACTCCGTCCGAAAGCATAAACACACAGGAGCGGATATGGTCGGTAATCACGCGGAGAGACACGTCCAGATGGTCGTCGGTTTTGTACTTCACCCCGGCGATTTCCCCGGCTTTTTCAAGAATTTTTGCGACTGAATCCACTTCAAACAGGTTGTCCACGCCCTGCACCACGCAGGCTAACCGCTCCAGCCCCATGCCGGTGTCGATATTGGGGTGGTCAAGGGGTGTATAATTTCCCGCGCCGTCCGATTCAAACTGCGTGAACACCAGGTTCCAGAATTCAACGTAGCGGTCACAGTCACAGCCCGGGCCACAGTCCGGGCTGCCGCAGCCGTATTGGTCGCCGCGGTCAAAATGAATTTCGGAGCAGGGGCCGCAGGGGCCGGAACCATGTTCCCAGAAATTATCCTCCTTGCCCAGCCGTACAATGCGGTCGGGGTTCACGCCAACAAGTTTGGTCCAGATTTCAAAAGCTTCGTCATCGTCCCGGAAAATGGTTACCCATACGCGGTCGGCCGGCATTTCCAGCACCTTGGTGCAGAACTCCCACGCCCAGGCTGTCGCCTCTTTTTTGAAGTAATCTCCGAAGGAAAAATTGCCCAGCATTTCAAAAAAAGTTCCGTGCCGGGCGGTTTTTCCCACCCGCTCAATATCCGGGGTACGGATGCATTTCTGGCAGGTGGTCACTCTTTTGCGTGGCGGCGTGACCTCGCCGGTAAAATATTTTTTCATGGGCGCCATGCCGGAATTTATCAGCAAAAGGCTCCGATCGCCATCGGGAATCAGCGGGAACGAGTTCAGTCTCAGGTGTCCCTTCTCCTCAAAAAACGCTAGGTATTTTTCCCGTAAGCCGTTCAGCGACATCCATTGCATAGTATCTTGCTCCTGTCAATCAAAAAATAGTACCTGTTGCGGAATGTCCCGCGACAGATACCATTATAATGTGATTTACGCGTTTTGTCAATCCGAGCGATTTTTGCTCCCGCATTAAAATTCACACTTGCGGTTTTGGGCGCGGCGTGTTATACTTCACTCACGTTGTATTACACTCCGCGTTTTTATTTTGTCAAGTCCAAGGGAGCATTTTTTCATGCCCGCAGACAGCTTTTTTCATCTGGACAGCCAAAACCTGCCCTACTCACTGGAAGCCGAACAGGCGGTTTTAGGTTCTGTATTAATTGACCCGCCGTCCATTTTCCGAGTGGCGGACGTGTTACGCGCGGATTATTTTTACCTGCCCCAGCACAGTGCCGTTTACGCGTCTATGGCAGGGCTGTTCGAGCTGAACCGAAAGCTGGACACCGTCACCGTGTTGGAAGAACTCCGAAAAACCGGCGCCTATGACGAGGCAGGCGGCAAGGCTTATTTATTGCAGTTAGCCCAGCTTCGCCCCTCCGCCGCGAACATTGAAAGTTATGCGGAAATTGTGCGGGAAAAGCATTATCTGCGTTCCTTGATCGCCGCGTCACGCGACATTATTGCCGAGGCGACCGCCGAGGAAACCGATGCTGCGCGATTGCTGGATTCCGCTGAACAGCGCATTTTTGAAATCCGGCAGGGGCGGGACGTGTCCGGCCTCAAACATATCGGCGATGTATTAATGGGCGAAACCCTTGACCGGCTGGATAAACTCACCTCCCCGGAGCACCGCGATGAATACATCGGCATTCCCACCGGGCTTTCGGGGCTGGACCGTATGCTGACCGGCCTCAACAAGTCCGATTTGATCATAGTGGGCGCGCGGCCCGGCATGGGCAAGACCAGCTTTGTGCTTAACATTGCGAAAAACGTGGCGCAAAAGCAAAAAAAAACCGTCTGCATCTTTTCTCTGGAAATGACACGCGACCAGCTTGCGCAGCGTTTGCTGTCCGATGCCGCGAGCATTCAAAGCGAAAAACTGCGTACCGGCGAACTAAAACCCGAGGAATGGAGCGACCTGATTGCCGCCAGCGGAATCTTAGGAAACTGCCAGATTTATTTGGACGAAACCTCCGGTATTACCGTCCAGCAGATGAAGGCCAAACTCCGCCGGATGAAACGGGTGGATTTGGTGGTGGTGGATTACTTGCAGCTCATGCAGACCGCCAAGCCCAAGGATAACCGCGTGGCGGAGGTTACGGAAATTACCCGCAACCTGAAGATTATGGCCAAAGAGCTGAACGTGCCCGTGCTGGTTTGCGCTCAGCTTTCCCGCGCACCGGAAAAAAACGGCGGCAAATCCCACCGACCCCAGCTTTCGGACTTGCGCGAATCGGGTTCCATTGAGCAGGATGCCGATATTGTGCTGTTTTTGTACCGGGAGTTTTACTACAAAAACACCGCGGAGGATTTGGAAGACATCAACGAAAACGCCGCCGAATGCATTGTGTCGAAAAACCGCCACGGCGAAACGGGCACCGTAGAAATGCATTGGGACGGGCGCTTTACACGGTTCACGGAAGAAGAACACCACTATGATTAATTTAGAATGCGGAATGCAGAATTTCGGAGGTTTTTTACAATGAAAGCAAGACTACCTCAGGGCTACGGCGGCGGTGGCGGGAACATGAACGATATGCTGCGCAAGGCACAGAAAATTCAGGAGGAAGCGGCGGAAAAGCAGGAAGAACTTAACGCCCGCGAATATTCCGCGTCCTCCGGAGGCGGAATGGTGGAGGCCACCATGACCGGCAAACACGAGCTTGTAAAACTGACCATCAGCCCGGACGCGGTAGACCCGGACGACGTGGAAATGCTTGAGGATTTGGTTAAAGCGGCGGTCAACGCGGCCAACCGTCAGGCGGACAGCGCCGCCGCGGAGGAAATGGAAAAAATCACCGGAATCATGAACATTCCCGGACTGATGTAGCCGGAGGAAACAAACAATGTCAGCCGTATTATATATACGGATAAAAAAACCGGAGGTTTTTTCTTGGCTTACCATGTTGAATCTCTTCAAAATCTAATAGACCGGTTCGCACGACTTCCCGGAATCGGGAGCAAGTCCGCCGCGCGGCTGGCTTTTCATGTGCTCAACATGCCGCGGGACGAAGCCGAAGGCTTTTCCTCGGCCATTTTAGAGGCGCGGAGCAAAATTCACTGCTGCAAACTTTGCCAAAACCTCACCGACGGTGAAACCTGCAACCTCTGCCAAAATCCCGCCCGGGATGCCGCCACCGTCTGCGTGGTGGAGGATACTCAGGACGTGATGGCCATTGAACGCACCCGTGAATACAACGGGCTTTATCACGTGCTGCACGGGGTAATTGCGCCGCTTGCGGGTGTGGGGCCGGATCAACTGCGAATTAAAGAGCTGATTGCCCGGGTGGCCGAGGGTGGCATTACGGAGCTGATTATGGCGACCAATCCCACCGTGGAGGGAGAGGCTACCGCCTCTTACCTGTCCCGGCTTTTGAAACCCTTTGACGTCAAGGTAACTCGCCTTGCTTACGGAATCCCCGTGGGCGGCGATTTGGAATACGCCGACGAAGTGACCCTTTCCCGGGCGCTGGCCGGAAGGCTGGAGATTTGAAACAATTGACAGTTGGCAATCGCCAAAGGCTTCGCATATAATAATGGTATAACCAAACTTTAGCTGACAATTGTCCGTTGTCATCGGAGGGATTATATCATGTCATATAAGCAAAACCGGTACATACCGCAACCCCCATATGGGCCTTATCAGCCGCCCGTATCAAACGAACCCGCGCCCGCGTCGCCGGTTGTGTCAAGCGGCAAATATAACCGCGCGGCCGCCGTGGCGTACGCCCACCAGTGGGCGTTTTCCCGTAACCCCCAATACCTCAACTTCGACGGAATGGGCGGTGACTGTACCAGTTTTGTTTCCCAGTGCCTGCGCGCCGGGGGCGCGCCACAGAATTACACCAAAACCTTCGGCTGGTACTACAACAGCGCCAATGACCGCGCGCCCGCGTGGAGCGGCGTGCCCTATCTGTACAACTTTTTGACCAAAAACAAAGGCGCGGGCGTTTACGCTGCGGAAACCGTTCTGTTCGCGCTGGAACCGGGCGATGTGATTCAGCTTTCGTTTACGCCGGGCGTGTTCGGACATTCGCTTTTGGTGGTGGAAACGGGGACAGCCAAGGACGAAGATCACGTCCTCATCGCCACCCATACCGATGACAGCGACTACCGCCCGCTTTCCTCATACAATTGCATCGCAAAGCGCTTTTTAAAAATCGGCATAAGAAACGGACGGTTGATATGACCAAAAAACAGCGCGCGATTTTCGCGGTGAACGCTTTGAAGGAGCGTTACCCCGCCGAGTGTTCGCTTTGCGCCGGCGATCCCTTGCAGCTGCTGATTGCCACACGGCTTTCCGCCCAGTGTACCGACGCGCGTGTGAATTTGGTCACACCCGCCCTGTTTGCCCGGTTTAAGACCGCCGCGGAATTCGCCGCCGCCGAAATCAGCGAAGTGGAAGGGCTGATTAAAAGCTGCGGGCTTTACAAAACCAAAGCGCGTGACATCGTGCTCATGTGCCGCGCCATTTGCGAACGGTTTGGCGGCGGGGTGCCCGAAAGCATGGAGGACTTGACCTCGCTGCCCGGCATTGGGCGAAAAACAGCCAACCTTATCCGCGGGGATGTGTACGGCCTACCCGCCGTGGTGACGGACACGCACCTCATCCGCGTTTCCAACCGGCTGGGGTTGTGCGCTACCGAAGACCCCGTCAAAGTCGAACGGGAACTTATCAAATTGATTCCGCCAGACGAGTCCTCCGACTTTTGCCACCGCGTGGTGTTGTTCGGGCGGGATATATGCTCCGCCCGCGCCCCCAAATGCGGGACATGCCCTCTGGCGGAGTGCTGCGCCGCGGTATAAATCCTCTATATTTGAGAACGATAAGGGTAACCGGCAGCGTGAGCATAGGTCGGAAATCCAAGAGCTATACACGCAGATTGGCGAGTTGAGTGCCGGGCCGAGCCGGCTCAAATCCCAAGTTCTCAATTTTCCTCGAAGGCTCATTATAATATTTTACCAAAATTCGCATTGTTTTGCTATACACCTTCCGGCCAGACGGGTATACTAAACGAAAGTAATGAAATCCGGTCGTGTGGAACGTGGCGTAATGCATTTAACCACAGCAAATTGGAGGAGTAAAAAGTGTCAGTTTTGGAAAGCTTGTCTGAGGCCGTGCAGAAAGGCCGCGCAAAGGATGTAACCGCGCTGGTGGAGGAAGGGCTGAGCGAAGGACTCTCCGCGCAGGAACTGTTGGATAAAGGCTTGTTAGACGGCATGGGTGTGCTGGGCGAACGCTTTAAAAACAACGAAGTATTTGTGCCGGAAGTGTTAATCGCCGCCCGCGCACTCAACAAGGGCACCGAAATTTTGAAAGCCCGTCTGGCCGAGGAAGGAGTGGAGTCCAGAGGCAAAGTCGTTTTGGGAACCGTGAAGGGTGATTTGCATGATATTGGTAAGAATCTGGTAAAAATAATGCTGGAGGGCGCCGGATTTGCGGTGATTGACATGGGCGTGGACGTTTCCGGAGAGCAGTTTGTGGCGGCGGTCAAGGAGCATAAACCGGACGTTGTGGCGCTTTCGGCGCTGCTCACCACCACCATGGGGCAGCAGGGCGAGATTATAAAAGCTCTGGAGGACGCCGGCGTACGCGATACCGTTAAAGTCATTATCGGCGGCGCGCCGATTACCAAGGCCTTCGCCGACCAAATCGGCGCGGACGGTTACAGCGCGGACGCCGCTTCCGCCGCGGATCTGGCAAAGTCGCTCGTTTCATAAAATAGACCTCAAAGGTTAGAGGTTGGGCTTTTGGTGTGTACTGCTTAACGGAGTAAATTGATCTTGGAGGGCGGGGGTTTCTGTACGTCTCCGCCCTATTTTGAGTTTTTCCTGTATTTTCCGCTGGACTTTTCCACGCCGAACGGGTACAATGCCAATTGTACTGACATTTATCATCTGACATGGGGCGGTGTATATGCGACAATCCGCGCCTTTGGAACCTCTTGCCTTCGCTTCCGATTTCAGCGGGGCAACTGGCATGTCAACCGCAGTGTTCGGGTTTTCAGAACGGGATTTTCTGCCCGGAGCCGTTAATCCGTTTTGCGGAAACTGCCCTCTTTGTGACGGCAGGACATCCCATCATTACGGGTGCTATGAGGCTGAACGCTGGGACGGCCAATACATATATTACTGCCCCGCCAGCCTTGTTTTTGTCTCCACGCTCATTTACGAGAACGCCGCTCCGGTCACCGCGCTGGTCTCCGGACCGGTTGTGATGGGCGAACCGGAGGATTTGCTCGGCGATTTTTCCGGCGAATTGCGGGAGAAAATAGCCGGGCTTCCTGTGCGTTCCCCGTCCGAGGTTGGCGCGGTTGCCCGTGTGCAGGCGGCGCTGTCGCGTTCTTTGTCGCAGGGACTTCCCGGCGGGAAACTCCGGGATGAAGGCAAGCAAACCACTCCGCTTTTCGAACCGGCCGTCAAAAACGACACGCTTCAACGCGAACAAACAAGCCCTGAAGAACTGCGTGGCGTTCACGGCAGCGGTTTTTCTTCAGTAACGGTTTCCGCATTAACCGAGCCGTCCGGCGATTATCCCATTGAGGTGGAGCGTCAGCTGGTTCGAATGATTCGCCGCGGCGACAGACAAGGCGCGTCGGAATTAATCAACCGGCTGTTAGGCGCGCTGTATTTGGGCAGCGAGGGCGATTTTTCTAAAATTACACAAGGTGCGGCGGAACTGGTTACCCTTTTTTCCCGCGCGGCGATTGAGGGAGGGGCTGACGCGGATCGGATTTTCGGAGAAAACCGCAATTTTCCCGCCATCATGGCTCGGTTCACCGTTATTGACGAGGTTTCGGCTTTTTTGGTGTCGGTGTTTAATCGTTTTGTGGGATATGTGTTTGATTTTACCCGCTTTAAGCACGCCGACACCTTATATAAATCGGCCCGTTACATCCGCGCGAATTTCGGCGATAAAATTACGCTGGCAAAGGTCGCGGACGCGGTGGGCATTTCGTGCAGTTATCTAAGCGCGATTTTTAAGGATGAGATGGGGCAAGGTTTTACCGAGTATGTACAGGCTGTCCGCGTGGAAAAGAGCCGGGAAATGCTCCGCAACCCGCAGCTTTCCATTGCCGAGGTCGCGGCTTTGGCGGGCTTTACCGATCAAAGCTATTTTACCAAAATCTTCACCCGCGTTTGCGGCATGTCTCCCGCGCAATTCAGACGAGGAGCGGGTGATAGTTAACGCTTATTGTTTTGCCGCGCAAATTCCTTAATTCTCAATCGCGCATCAGGGAGCGAGTTGTGTCCGGTCAGGAGGTTGTAATGAAATTCGAAACGGTTAAAATTCGCGGCGGCGGGTTGTTGTCCGATGCGCTTTTTGCGGCGGGCGTCCCGTTGTCCATGCCTTGCGGCGGGCGGCGCTCCTGCGGAAAATGCGCCGTTTTTGTGTCCGGCGCGGCAGATGAGGTGTCCGAGGAAGAAAAGATACTGCTGGCTCGGCTGCCCGAAAAAACGCCGCCCGCGCCGGGTTATGTACGGCGGCTTGCCTGTTTTTGCCATATTTCCGGCGAGGTTCTGGCGGCCTTGGAGGATGATGGCCGCATCGCCGTCGCCTCCCCCTGCCGTTGCGGTGCCCCCTCCCCTCTCCCCCGGTCGCCTGCGGGTGACATCCCCCCGCGCCCGCGTCTTCCAATTTTCAATTTAATAAGTTCAAAATTCAATTACGACGGGGAGCACCCGGAAGATTTTGGTGTGGCGGTTGATATCGGCACGACCACGGTCACGGTGATTGTATTAAGGCTTGGAGACGGGCGGATTCTCGCCGACAAAAGCGAGCGGAACCGTCAAACGGTTTTCGGCGCGGATGTCCTCTCCAGAATCGATGCGGCAAACCGGCTGGGCGCAGAGCCTTTGCGGGACGCGATTACCGGACAGCTGTGCCGGCTGATCGCCGATGCGCTTTCCGTTGCCGGAGCCGCGCCTGAAGCGGTTCGGCGGATTTGCGTGACCGGCAACACCACCATGCTTCACCTGCTGACAGGGCATTCGGTGGCGTCATTAGGCGTGGTTCCGTTTGAGCCGGAAACCCGATTCGGGGAAACCCTCCCCGCCGTTTCGCTTTTTCCCGCGCTCACTTCCGCCCGACTGTACCTGCCAAACGCCATTTCCGCATATGTAGGTCCCGATATTGTCTGCGGAATCCTGTCTTCGGGCTTGCCTGACCGGGAAAATTCCCTGCTGGTGGATGTGGGCACCAACGGAGAAATGGCCATAAACGCCAACGGTTGCCTGCTTTGCTGCGCCACCGCCGCCGGCCCCGCCTTTGAGGGCGCGGAAATTTCCTCGGGGATGGCGGCCCTACCCGGCGCGATTGATTTTGTCCGGCCAATCCCCGGCGCTTTGCGCTCACCCGAATCCGCGGCGCGCGGAACTCCACGGATAAAGGGTGATTATAAGGAAATCTACTTTTCCACCATCGGCGGTCAACCAGCGGTCGGCGTGTGCGGCACCGGTTTAATCAGCGCGGTGGACACACTTTTGAAACTGGGTTTAATGGATGAAACCGGCATGGCGTATGACGATGAGCTTCCTCTGGGCAACAGCGGAATCAGCTTGACTCAGCAGGATATCCGCAAGCTGCAATTGGCAAAATCGGCAATCGCTTCCGGCATTGCCACTCTTATACACGAGGGCGGACTGCCGGAAAATGACGTCCGGGCGCTTTATTTAAGCGGGGGCTTCGGGAGTTATATCCGTCCGGAATCCGCCATTGGAATCGGGCTGATTCCCAAAACGCTGGGCGACCGGTCCGTTTCGGCCGGAAACAGCGCACTGGCGGGCGCGGCACAGCTGACCCTGAACGCCGGACTCCGCGAAAAAGCAGTCGAAATCGCAAACGTCACTAAGGAAATCCAGCTTGCCACCCACCCGTTTTTTATGGAACAGTACATTGAGAATATGATGTTTGATTCAATTCATAACACGTTGTAATTTTAATTTTGCGGAGGAAATGATGAACGGCGAACCTATCAACACCCTTGTAAAACGCGCGCTTGACTTCGGCTTTTCCCACGCCGCGCCTCTTGACCCGACCAGCCTAAAGATCCGCCGGGAGGTCCGGGATATGTGCGCCGCCGACAAATGCAAATCCTTTAACAACTGTTGGGTGTGTCCGCCAGGCTGCGGTGAGCTGGAGGAGCATAAAAAAACCATCGCCCTGTACACCGGGGGATTGCTGGTTCAAACTACCGCAGATCTGGAGGACGACTTTGACTATGAAAGCATGTCGTCTGCGGGCGTCTTGCAAAAAGAGCGGATGGTAGCCTTCCGCAAGTTGCTTCTGCCTGAATTTGGGCATCTGCTGGCGCTGGGCAACGGCGGTTGCAATTTGTGCGAGCGCTGTACTTACCCCGGTTCACCTTGCCGCAAGCCCGAACAGACCATGGTGTCTATGGAAGCCTTCGGGCTTTTTGTCAGCGAGGTTTGCGGCGACAACGGGCTGGGCTATCACTACGGCCCCCGGACGATTACTTATACCGGTTGCTACCTGTTCAAATAAAATACACCGTCCACGTGTTTATCGCAAATATTGATTGTTTTAGCGTCGTCTTTCCTCCACATTAAAGATATAAACCGCTTTTTCATGAAAACTCTCCTCCGGGAGAAAGCGAAGAGTTCCCCCCGCCTAAAGAGACGAGGGGAACCAAAAGTGAAGGGCTTAGTTACTTCAGCACATCATTCGACCGATCCACATAACTGGTGTGCAGAATTTTGTGCGCCGCGTGGCTGCCGGGCTTTTCCAGCAGTTCGTCGTACAGCACCTTGATTTTGGGATTTTCGTGGGATTTTCGGACTTTTTTATTCACATCCGCCGCGTACAGCGCCGCCGCCCTCTTTGATTTCAAATCCACAAAGCTTCGGGTCACGGCGTGCTGAATGGGCTGGCCGCCGCCGTTTACGCAGCCGCCGGGACACCCCATAATCTCAATAAAGTGGTAATTCGCTTCACCGCTCTTCACCTTTTCCAGCACTTTGTGCGCCGCGGAAAGCCCGCTGGCTACCGCCACGTTCACCTTGATTCCGGCAATGTCGTAGGTGGCCTCCTTCACGCTGTCCGTGCCGCGCACATCTTTGAAATCAACGGATTCCAGTGGCTTGCCGGTCAGGGTTTCCGCCGCCGTGCGGAGTGCCGCTTCCATCACGCCGCCGGTCGCACCGAAGATAACGCCCGCGCCTGTGGATTCGCCCATCGGGTCGTCGAACTCTTCATCGGGCAGATTCACGAAATCAATATGCGCGCGGCTGATCATACGTCCCAGCTCACGGGTGGTGAGAGCGATGTCACAGTCGGGGAATTCGCCGGTAGCGGACTGGTCGGCGCGCTGCACCTCGAACTTTTTGGCGGTGCAGGGCATAATCCCCACCACTACAATGTCTTTCGGGTCTATGCCGTTTTTCTTTGCGTACCACGTTTTGGTGATCGCGCCGAACATCTGCTGTGGCGATTTGCAGGTGGACAGGTTGGACATTAGATCCGGATAATAATACTCGGCGTATTTAATCCAGCCGGGTGAGCAGGAGGTAATCATGGGCAGCTTGCCGCCGTTTTGCACCCGCTCAATAAACTCGTTGGCTTCCTCCACAATGGTCAAATCCGCCGCTAAATCGGTGTCAAACACCTTGTAAAAGCCCATCCGGCGGAGCGCGGCGACCATCTTTCCGGTCACCTCGGTGCCAATCGGCATTCCAAAACATTCGCCCAGCGTAACGCGGATGGACGGCGCGGTCTGCACAATGACCTTCTTGTTCGGGTCGTTGAGCGCTTTCCACACCTTGTTGGAATCGTCCTTTTCGGTGAGGGCGGCAGTGGGGCAGTTGACCACGCACTGCCCGCAGGAAACGCAGGGCACCTCGTTCAGGTTTTTCTCGAACGCGCAGCCGATATGCGTATCAAACCCACGATCGTTCACGCCGATTACGCCCACCTGTTGTTGTTTGCAAGCGGCGACACAGCGGCGGCAAAGAATGCACTTTGAATTGTCCCGCACCATGTGAATGGCGCTGTCATCGTAAAATTGTTCGGGATTTTTACCG
>JAISRF010000027.1 GCA_031273775.1 Oscillospiraceae bacterium | reverse complement strand
TGTATCTGTTTACGTTAAAGGAAAACGGTCAGCTTTTCGGCGAAGAATTGGTGCCTGCGGGCGTTTTGTACATGCCGTCCAAGCGGGTATCATTGCTTGAGGGACGCGAACTGTCAATGGCGGAACTCCGGCAGGAGTTGTACAAGGAGCTTCGCCAGAACGGACTTCTGCTGGCGGAGGGTGAGGTACTGACCGCCATGGAAAAGGACGGCGCCGGGCTTTTCGTGCCTTATAAACTGTCAAAAAAAGGGATAGATTCCCGCGTTTCCAGCCTTGCCACGCTGGAGGAATTTGGGATATTGGAGCGGCATATACGGCGGCTGCTGGTGAAAATGGGCGAAAGCCTGCACCGCGGTGATGTGGCGGTATCTCCACTGAGCGGCACCAGTGAAGCTTGTAAATATTGCGATTATATGGATGTTTGCGGGTTCCCCGAGGATGCGTCCGTCCCGCAAATCCCCAAAATGAAACCCGATGAGGCTATCTCTCACATGAGAGGGAAAAATACACAAATTCCCACACAAGCCGATAGTTAGCAAAGCGCGACTTTTCGCGCGATACTCCACCCCGCTGCTCGACCCCGTTCCGGACGACGGCACCACGCTTGAACAGTCCAAAGCGGAACGGAGGGGTTTGTGACTGCAAGCTCCTTCACCGACCTATACTACATTCTGCGCAAGCACACCAAAGAATTATTTGTAAATACCGAAAATACTTGTTGTATCTGGGAACCGTTGCGGTTATAATATGTTTGTGAGGTTTTTTGACTGCATCCAATCTGGAGGTTAATATAATATATGTTCACCCGCGATATTGGAATTGATTTAGGCACAGCCAACACGCTTGTGTGCGTAAAAGGAAAAGGTATTATTCTGCGCGAGCCGTCCGTGGTAGCCGTTGACGTGCGTAATGATGCCGTGCGCGCCGTCGGACTGGAAGCGAAAGAAATGATAGGGCGTACGCCCGGTTCAATTGTGGCGGTGCGTCCTCTTAAAGACGGCGTGATTGCGGACTTTGAGGTGACCGCCGCCATGCTCAAACGGTTTATCCGCATGGCGCTCAAGGGTTCCATGTTCCCGCGCGCGCGGATTATTATCTGTATTCCGTCCGGGATTACGGAGGTGGAGCGCCGGGCTGTGTACGGCGCGGCTCATCAGGCGGGCGCGAAGGAAGTGGATTTGATCGATGAGCCTATGGCGGCGGCTATCGGTTCCGGTTTGCCGGTGTGGGAACCCACAGGCAGCCTTATTGTGGACATCGGCGGCGGCACCAGCGAGGTCGCGGTCATAAGCCTTGGCGATATTGTCACGGCGCAGTCGGTTCGGGTGGCTGGAGACGACATGGACGAGGCGATTATCTCCTACATCCGCAAAAAACATAACCTTCTAATCGGCGAACGGACGGCGGAACAAATCAAAATTCAAATCGGTTCGGCATACGAGTACGAGGGTGAATGCTCCATGGAAATCAAAGGGCGGAACCTGGTGGACGGCCTACCCAAAAACGTGAACATTACCTCCGAAGAAGTCCGCGATGCCCTGCGTGACCCGGTTGCTCAGATTGTCAGCGCCATCCGGAACACGCTGGAAATTACGCCGCCTGAACTGGCCGCCGATATTATCGACCACGGAATTATGCTTTCAGGCGGAGGCGCGTTGCTCCGTGGATTGGACAAGCTGATCGCCGAGGAAACCAGTATGCCGGTGGTCATTGCGGACAACCCTCTGGACTGCGTTGTCAACGGCACGGCGTACCGCCTGGAGCAAGACTTACCCTTTAACAGCTACCAGCACAGGCCGAGATATTGACGGAATTGAATATTATGGTGTCTCTCCGCGACGATTCATAATAAATTCTTCCCGCTGAAATACCATCATCCTCAATTTCCAATTCAAAAAGGTGATTCACGTGAAAGATTTTTTCAGAAGCGCTCGCTTTAGGGTATTATCAATTCTATCTCTTTTAATTGTCACTTTCATGATTATTTCCGGAAATCTGAGTGGCTGGGCCGCACCGCAGTCAGCAGTTGCGGGAGCCGTGACCGCTCCGGTACAAAGAGTCTCGTCGGGATTTGCAAACCTGATGGGCGATATTTTTTCCGTATTCAAAATCAATCGGGAGCTTAGGGAGGAAAACGAACGGCTTAAAGAAGAAAACATGACCTATAAAGAACAGTTGATAGACTACCAGACCTTGAAAGAGGAAAACCGGTTTTATTCCGAGTTTTTGCAAATCAAAAATGAAAACCCGAATTTTCAGTTCCTGCCCGCTCAGATTATTTCCCGCGACCCGACCGATGTATTTTGCTCTTTCATCATAGACAAGGGTGTGTCACAGGGCGTGAAGCAATATAACCCGGTCATCGTCGCTACCGCCGACGGGCTTTCCGGGTGCTTGGTCGGCTACATATCTGAAGCCGGTCTTACCCAAAGTAAGGTCATTACCATTTTGAGTCCTGAACTCAACGCGGGCGCGCTGGATCGCCTGACCCGTGACGAGGGACTGGTGAGCGGCTCTTTAAAAGCGGCGGAAAAGGGACTGTGTGAAATGAAACTGTCCCGGTCCGCGTCCGCCGCCGTGGGACATTTGGCGGTCACCACCGGAGCGGGCGGTGTGTACCCTAAAAACCTCTTGATCGGTGAGTTGATTTCCGTTGCGCCGAATTCTACCGAAACCGCCATAGTAGCTGAAATCAAGCCGGGAGCGGACATCGGCAAGTTGCGTAACGTGATGGTTTTAACCGCCTTTGGCGGTAATTAGGAAAGGGGGACTCCCGCCTTGCTTCGCCGTTCCGCCGATTACGGGCGGTTTATCTTCTTTTTCATTCTGCTTTTTCTGCTTTTTCTCATGCAGTCTGTGCCGGGTCTAATGCCCCGCGTGTTCGGTGTGCTGTCTCTTCCCGTTATTCCGGCGGTGGTATGTATCGCGCTTTTTGAGCGTTCCAGCGGAGGCGAAATGCTCGGGTTAGCCGGCGGCATACTCATGGATATTGTGTCCATGCAGATAACCGGATTCAACGCCCTGTTTTTGATGCTGGCCGGTTGTATCTGCTCGCTTTTGTCTCTTCGACTCATTCGGAACAACCTGCTTTCCGCGCTTACGGTTTCCGCGGCGGCGGTCTCGGTTTATTACCTGTTTCATTTCCTGCTTTTTTATCTTTTCAAAGGTGGGAGCGAGCCGTTTTATTACTTCTTCCGTTACGTCATTCCGGGCGCGGCGTATACCACGCTGTTTTCCGTCCCGCGATATATTATAGTACGCATGTTTATGAAAAAGATTAAGAAAGGTACGCTTTTTTAATTCAGAATTATATGGAGATTTTCTCATGCAAAGAATATTGCCGAAAAGAGTAAAAGGTTCAAAAACGCCGCGCCGCAAAGCGACGGCTTATGTGAATGACGGCATGTCAAAGCCTGCCTCCTCCGAACAGCTAACCAATAAACGCCTGCCTGTGCTGGCGATTTTGGCCGGCGTCGTTATTCTTGCGTACACCATCCGTCTGGTGGATATGCAGATGGTTAACCGCGCGTTTTATGTGGATGAGGCCAACCGTCTGACCACCAACGCCGCAGTGATTAAAGCGCCCCGCGGCGAGATTTTGGATCGCTACGGTCGCCCTCTGGCGAAAAACCGTGAGGGCTACAACATTATTATAGATGGTCTCACGCTCCCGAAAGACGAATTGAGCGGCGTAATTGCCGCGCTCGCTGATATACTGACTGAATCCGGCGAAGAATGGCGGGACAATCTCCCCTTGACTGACAACTATCCCCCGGAATTCGCGCCCGACCGGGACGACCGGGTGACTGCGCTCCGGCGCGATTTAAGCGTAAATAAATACGCCACCGCGCAAAATTGCTTCGATACCATGATTGAGCGGTACAAGTTGGGCGGGTTACCCAGGAATACCCAGCGGATGTTAATGGGCGTACGGTATACCATGGAGCTGGATGGTTATTCGTTAGCGAATACCTTTACGTTCGCGGAAGATGTGAGTTTTTCCACTGTTTCAAAGATTAAGGAGCAAAGCTTTAATCTAAAAGGCGTGGATATTGATTACGCCTTTTTTCGGGAATACACCGCACCGGACATCGCGCCGCACGTAATCGGCGGAATCGGCAAGATTCAGGATTGGAGTAAGTACAAGGACAAATTCGAGGACACCCCAAAAAGTTACCTAATGGACGATGTGGTGGGCATTGATGGGATTGAGTTAGCCGCCGAGGAATATTTGCGCGGGCAAAATGGGACGCGAAATGTCGTGCTCAACTCCACCGGCAAGGTGGAATCGGAAACTGTGACGGAACCTGTTCCCGGCAACACCGTGATTTTGAGCCTTGACCGAGACTTGCAGCGCGTGGCGCAGAATTCTTTGGCAACCCGGATTGCGGCGCTGGCTAAAACCAACCCCACCTGCACAGCAGGCGCGGCGGTGGTTATGAAAGTAGAAACCGGCGAGGTTCTCGCCAGCGCGACCTACCCCTCTTATTCAAAAGCGGAAAATCTGCTTGAAGTAACACAACGCTCCGGCAACCCGCTGTTTGACCGAGCTCTGAACGGTGGATATCCCCCCGGCTCCACCTTCAAGCCCGTCACCGGTATCGCGGGACTTGAAACAGGGGCGATTACTCCAACCGAAACCATTCGTTGCGTGGGGCGGTATACATTTTACCAGGACTTCCAGCCCAGCTGCGGACACGTAGACGGCAATATTGATGTGGAGCACGCTTTGGGGCGCTCTTGCAACTACTACTTTTTCGAAACCGCCCGCCGAACCACCATTGATAATTTAAACAAGTTTTGCCGGTTGCTTGGGCTGGGCGTTCCCACCGGCGTGGAGCTTCCCGAATATTCCGGCATTTTGGCGGGGCCGGAAGAGCGGCAGAAGGCGGGGCTGGTCTGGAACCCCGGCGACACCATTCAGGCGGGAATCGGGCAAAGCGACAACGCATTTACACCCATGCAAATGGCGCAATACACCTCTACCATCGCCAACAACGGCAGTCGCTGGGCCGCCCGGTTTATCAAGGAGGTCAAGACGTATTCACTGGGGAGCGTGGTCAAGGCGAACGAACCTAAGCTCCTGAACGCCACAGGCATTTTGCAGTCCAATCTGGACGTTATCAAGGCGGGGATGCTTCGCGTAACCGATGACAATACCGGTACGGCTCACCCGACTTTCAAAAATTATCCCATTAAAATCGGCGGCAAAACCGGCACGGCGCAGGTGACAAACGGCATTGCCAACGGCATTTTTATTGTGTTCGCGCCCTATGAAAACCCGGAAATCGCCATTTCCGTGGTGGTGGAGCATGGCGGCTACGGAGCGGATATTGCCCCAATCGCGCTGGATATTATGAACCAATATTTCTTTACGCCGGTCGAACCCGCGCAGTCGGTTCCAACCGGAATTTTGCTGAAATAATTTTTGTGAAACTTGTACAACTTTGTTGAAAATAAATTGGCAGCCATCCATCTTTACAACTACAATATTATGTGTTATAATGTAAGGAGAAAAAAAATTGGGCAAGGTGATTGTGGTTTCCTCCGGTAAGGGGGGTACGGGAAAGTCGGTGGTTTCCGGAGGTCTCGGTACGGCGCTTTGCCGTCTGGGTAAAAAAGTTTTGTTGATCGACTCCGATGAAGGCATGTCCAGCCTTGACCTGATTTTGGGCATGTCGGACGCCTTTGTCTACGATTTTGCCGATCTGGTTCACCGGCACTGTACTCCGGCGCAGGCAATTCGTCCGGTTTCGGGTGTTTTGGGGCTGTTTCTCATTACCGCGCCCTCCGATATCGGCCAGTTGCCGTCCGACAAAGTCATTTCACTCTTTTCCAACCAGCTTGCCGGTATTTTCGATTACGTCATAATTGATTCCCCGGCAGGGGTCGGTTCCGGATTTATCCGCGCGGTAAACTTGCAGAAAAACGCGTTGATTGTCGTCACGCCAGATCCTGTGAGTATCCGTGACGCCGCAAGGGTGCAGGCCATGCTCGGTGAGTTAGGCGTAAAAAACGTCCGCATGATTATCAACAAGTTTGAAACATCGCTGGTTGAAGATGGCGAACTGCCCAATATTGACGATGTGATAGACCATTCCGGAATTCAGTTAATTGGTGTTATTCCCAACGACGTTATGGTTTTGCGGTGTTATTCCGCCGGGATTCCGGTCACCTCCGGGCGCGCTGCCGCCGCGCTTGGCAGGATTGCCGGACGGTTGGAGGGTTCTTACATACCGCTCCCGCCCGCAAAAAAAATCTAACAAAATTTAATGTGTACATTTGAAAGGATATGAGTTTTTATGAACATCGCACTCATTGCCCATGACGCAAAAAAAGAGTTGATGGCACAGTTTTGTATTGCCTATTGCGGGATTTTAAGCCGACACAGGCTGTGTGCCACAGGCTTAACCGGCAAGCTGGTTTCGGAAGCAACAGGACTGGAGGTTTTACGGTTTTTAAGCGGCTCGCAGGGCGGGGTTCAGCAGGTTGCCGCGCGCATTGGCTGCGGGGAAATCGATATGGTACTCTTTTTCCGCGATGCCTCCGACCCCAAGCCCACAGATCCCAGCGAGCGCGATATTTTACGCCTGTGCGACGTGCACAATGTACCTTTCGCCACGAACATTGCCACGGGGGAAATGCTGATTCACGGGCTGGAGCGCGGCGATTTGGACTGGCGTGACATCATCCGTCCGCGGAAATATTGAAGGCTGCCAAATGTTTGAAGAACTGCTTTGCGCAAATCTCCTTGACCTGTCCAAAACCCTCGCCGCGCCGCTGTTTGAAAGTGTGCGTTACCCCTTTGAGGTTTTGCCTCTTTTAAAAGAATTCATCATCAGTCTTATCCCTGCCCTGGATCCGGAGGATTATGTTCAGTCCGGCGATGGTGTATACATTTCAAAATCAGCGGTCGTTGCGGCGTCGGCGTGTATTGACGGACCCTGTATTATTGGGGCAGGCGTCCAGATTCGGCACTGCGCGTTTCTCCGCGGCAGCGCCATTGTTGGTGAAAACGCGGTCATTGGCAACAGTGTGGAAATTAAAAATTCCGTTATATTTACCGGCGCGCAGGTTCCCCACTTCAATTATGTGGGGGATTCGATTCTGGGTCACCGGGCACATTTCGGCGCGGGGGTTATCACCTCCAACGTAAAGTCCGACAAAAGCCGCGTCCGTGTTACCGTAAACGGACAGAGTCTGGAAACCGGACTTAGAAAATTCGGGGCGGTTGCCGGGGATTTCGCGGAAATCGGCTGTAACACCGTTCTTAACCCCGGTACGGTGATAGGGCGGAACGCAAACGTTTATCCACTGTCTGCCGTGCGGGGCTTCGTGCCTTCGAATTCCATTTATAAAAAGGCCGGCGAGGTTGTTGAAAAGTTAAGAATTAAGAATTCGCGTAATATTTAGTTATGCGTTGTAAATTATGAATTACGCATTAAATAAAACCCTTATCATCGTTGAAAATTTAATTGAAAGCGGCGCGGCAAACGCCGGCGTTTGTCCGTTTTCCGCCGTAGCTGATCGTCTGACGGGGTATACCGCCCACCGTTTGCCGGAAAATCCGCAAACGGTTATTTCTGCGGTGTTCCCATATAATATCGGCGTGAACCCGAAAAACATGGCGCGGTATGTCTGCCTACCGGATTATCACGTGTGGGTGGGAAGCGCGTTAATAAAAGCCTCGGAAAAGCTGCGCGAGCTGTTTCCGGGTAGTTATTTTGTGCCCTTCTGTGACGCGTCCCCCATTCCAGAGGTGTATGCCGCCGCCCTGGCCGGTTTGGGCAAAATCGGGCGGCACGGTCTGCTGATTACACAAAAGTATGGCTCGTGGGTGCATATTGGAGAACTGGTGACGGATATGCGAATCAACGGCGAATCCGTATCTTTAACCGACAACGTATGCGATGGATGCGGCGAATGCGTCCGCGCCTGCCCTGCCGGGGTACTGACGCGCCGGGGATGCCGCGAAGATGGGCACGAAAAAGCCGCCGCGTCAGCCATGCCGGACAAAGACAAAAAAAGCCGTTGCGTTTCCGCACTTACGCAGAAGAAAGGCGAGCTCTCCCCGGAGGAAAAAGCGCTTCTGAAAAAGGCGCAAACCGTGTGGGGCTGTGACGTCTGCCAAAACGTCTGCCCGCGCAACCGGGGAGCAACGCTCGCCACGCAAAAATTTGAAAATGTGATTACAGAACTGACGGCAAGCACCCCGCTTGAAGGACGCGCTTTTGCGTGGCGTGGAAAAGAGGTGTTGGAGCGGAATTTGAAAATTTCATCTACTGTGGGCTGAGCATATCAGTCTTTGACAGTTCAAGTCTCCCTTGTATATTCGCTTCCCACCGCTTGCCGTTGTATTCAATCGCCGCTTTAACAGGGTGATCCGCGTAAAATACGGCTTCCGTCAGCACGCCGTTCTCCCACGCAAAATCCACCGTGATATTCCCGCGGCACTTCAGACCCCGCGCTTTTCCGCTTTTCCATTCCGAGGGCAGGGCGGGCAGCAAACGGATTACACCGTTATGGCTTTGCAGCAACATTTCCGCGATACCCGCCGCGCCGCCGAAATTGCCGTCAATCTGGAAAGGGGGGCAGGAATCAAACAAACTGTCCAATGTGGATTTTGTGAAAAGAGCCGTAAGGTTCTCTCCGGCTTCCTTGCCCATGCCAAGCCGGGCGTAAAGCAGTACCAGCCAAGCGCGACTCCAGCCCGTATGTCCCCCGCCGCTCGCGAGTCTCCGCTCCAGCGTCACCTTGATTGCTTCAAAAAGTTCCGGTGTATCGCGGTTTATGGCACAGTCCGGATACAGCGCGAAGGCGTGAGAGATATGCCTGTGTCCCGGCTCAAATTCCTCATAATCTTCAAGCCACTCCATCAGTTGACCGTGCTTGCCCACCCGTAAGGGCGGCATTTCCGAAAGCGCCCGCTTTACCTGTTCACACAGGATTGCGTCTGCGCCCAATACCTCCGCCGCCTCCAAAAATAGTTTGAACAGCCCACCGACAATCTCGACATCCATTGCCGGAGAGAGACATAAAAATACTCCTGTTTTCCCGTCAGACGCCAGATGCCTGTTTTCCGGTGATGTGGACGGGCCGGACAGCAACCGTCCATTTTCGTCTTTAAACATATAATCCAGAAAAAACAGGACATTTTCACGGATATAATCGTACGCCGTATCCCGCAAAAACGCTTCATCCCGCGTGAAAAGGTAGTGCTCCCAAAAATGGAAGCAAATCCACGCGCCGCCCAGCGGCCATATACCCCACAGCCCGGCACAGGGCGCTGTAAATCCGTATATGTCGCTCACATGATGCAGCACTGTGCCCCGGCAACGGTAATTTACGGTTGCCGTGCGCTTCCCTGACTCCGCTACATATCGGTTAATATAATCGAACAAAGGCAGATGGCATTCCGTCAGGTTAGAAGTTTCGGCATGCCAGTAGTTCATCTGTATGTTGATGTTGAAATGGAAATCGCTGTCCCACGGCGCCTGCATATATCCGTTCCATACACCCTGCAGATTGGCAGGCAGGCAGCCCGGGCGGCTGGAGGAAACCAGCAGATATTTTCCAAACTGAAAGTACAGGGATACAAGACCGCCGTCAAACGCGCCCCGCCGCACATTCTCCAGCCGTTCTTTAACAGACATCCGCTCGTATTCCGGTTCTCCCGCAATGAAAATATCCGAACGCTCCATTAAAGCTGTGAAATCCGCTCTATGCTCCGCGAGCAGCGCGTCATAAAGCTTTAAATCGCCCTTGTGCGGAGTGATTTGGACATACAGGACACAGGTGTCCGCCTCCCGTACCCGAAGCTTCCCGTTTTCGCAGACAATACTACCTCCGCTGTTTTGAAGGGACGCGGTCACCGTCACATCAAAAACATATTCGCCGAACGCGGTTTTCGCTTTCATGGTCAAATCACCGTCACGGCAACCCACCCGGATCAGATACGCTTCCCTTTCCAGGCGCGCGTCAAAGGAAATCTTTGCTTTCGCTCCCGCGGAAAACCGCATGGCGATCACTTTTGCGGGATATGAAGCGAAGTATTCCCGTCTGTAGGAGACGCCATCCTTTTGATAGGTCACCGAAGCAACCCCGTCGTTGAGTGAGAGTTCGCGTTTATAGTCCCCCGCGGAGTCATCACCATGAAAATCCAGCAGAAGCTCCCCCGCGGTTTCATATGATTTTATTCTGCTCCACGAGGAATCCATATTCGCCGACGCCCACGCATCCGCCTCCGGCCCTTTGCCTTCCAGCAGCAAGCGGCGCACATGATCCAACTTGTCACAAAAATCCGGATCCGTTCTTTCGAATTCCTCGTGGGACCAAATACGCTCTTCATTTAGCTGTATACGCTCCGTTCCCACTGTACCATAAACCATTGCGCCCATGCAGCCATTGCCCACGGGCGTGGCGTCCTCCCAATTTTTCGCCGCGCCCGAATAGCGCAAAATCCTTTCCGGCATTGACATTCACTCCTCTCGTTATTTCGCCGTAAACAAGGTGTAATTCATTCGTCAATTCGCGTTTTCGGCATATACTTACGGATTTCGTCCACCAAAACCGTGGGGCCGAAGTTACATCCGGTCTGGTTCAGCTTACTTAACACGGGAAACAAGTGCTCCATGTCCGACTTGTTCATTTTTAATTATTCCCCTTTATTTACATATTGAGCCGTCCTTGGCGTGTGGGCATTCCATTTGGTAGGTTGCTTTTGGAATGGTTTCAAACCCGTATGTTATTTCATTTTTCCAATTCGGCGCGGTGCCTTGTGTCAGAGAGATTTCGCTTGTTTTTTCGCCGTTTTCATCAAGCAAAAATACCCTCATCCCCTCTGCCCACGGTGCCGCCGCCGTCAACTTGCCGCCGCACTCCGATGTCACATATACCGGCGATTCGACATGTTTGCCATCGTGCCGTGCGGCGAACAAGAACCCGCCGACAGTCCGCAGGTTTGCGAAACTCGCCTTTTTTCCTTCAATCCAGTTGGGGAATATCTTTACCACACCTTTGTCGTAGAGCAGCAGCATATTGTTGACCGCTTCGGTCGCGCCGATTTTTTCCACGCCGTGACTGCCATCGTCCAGGCGGAAATTGGAGCGCATCTGTCTGTTCAGACATTCGGCCAGCTTTTTTATAACCGTCCGAGCATCATAACGCGAGCGGACGGCGACCGTGTAAATACGCGGAAAACTGTTTCCCTGAAACCACGCCTCCACCGAAATCCGCTCTGAAAGCGCGCAAATGAAATCCACTGTGTTACGGACAATGCTCAGTTCGGATTCCGGTGAATAATACCCTATCAGTTCGGCGGGCATTATACAGTCAAGCGTTACGCAGTTGCTGCCAACGGTAGTTTTAAACTCCGTTTTATCCTCGGAAGCCGCATAAACAAGTTTACCGTTTATCTCCGCCGCCGGCTGTTCCGGCATGCGCGCCCGCAAAGCGCGCCACCGGTCACGTTTGTCCGTGTCCAGTCCCAACTCTTCGGCGGCAGCAATCAGCCTGTCCAGTGCCGTCTTGTAAGGCGCGATTTCGATGGCGGGATTGACTGACCAAGAGCCCTCGTTATAACCGGCCTTTAATACATAGCGTCCGTTTTGTTCGGTATATTGACCGTCGGTTTTGTCCAGCCAGCCCTCCAAAAAGGTCACACAGCCTTTCAGGTAGGGATACACAACTTTTTCAAGGAATCCCCTGTCCCGTGTATAGTCATAATATTTAAAAATGGGATGTCCGCTGTAAACCGCCGCGAGGGTTTCACACAAATACAGCGTATCGCTTGACACAACCCCCCATGGACCGATATGCAGAGGATAAAACAACCCGCCGGAAATACCGTCTTTCAAGTCTGGTCTGTTCTGGATATAATTGTTAATATCAGCGGAATCATTCAGAGACGCTCCGTTTGTGGCTTTTACATACCAATCGGCATCAGAACCTGTGGACAGTTTGTGAATCCAATGCTCAGAGCGTCAGTATCCCTCCTGCATAAAATCCGCCATCGCGTCCGCGGCGGGTCTGATAAAGGAAGCCCTATTGGATGATCCCGCCCCGTACCATGTGGCGATGAAATTGTAATTCAGCGTGTAGTCACCGTTCCACGCGGGGTTATCCCCTGTCACCCACACGCCGTACAGACCCGGCGCGACCTTGCCCTCCCGCGCGGTACAGGCAAGCATATACTGTGCCCCGTAATAATACCGCTGTACGGTTTCCAAGTCCGTGTCACCGCCGTTGCCGGAGATTATATCCACATAAGAGGCGCGCCAGTATTCATTCCACCACGCGTCATGAGCCTCTCGGAGCCGCCTTATATCCCGCTCCGAACTGAATCCGGACAGAATATCACGCGCATCCCCGACAGGATCGCGCTGCCCGGGATTGAGTTTGCCGTAAAAATCATAGGTTTTCCCGCCACCGGTCACCGCCGTAACGACATAGACGGTTTGTCCCGCGAGAACGGCAAAGGAAATCGCGGCGACGTGACGACCCGCGTCACCGCCCTTGGTAACTGACCAATTAAACAGCAAGCCGTTATCCTCGCCGCCAGACCGGGCTTCCGTCACCCGCGCGCCGATCACCTTAGCCGCGATTGCCGCTCGGGAGCGCCACGCCTTAACCCGTACCTCCTCCGAAGCAAAAAACACCGCGTTGATTCCCATCGGATCGGCGGTATCGCGGGTAACCAGCGCAATATCGCCGTATACCGCCGCGGAGACGGGAAGCCCTTTTCGGACAAAGGGAACAACCGACAGTTCCACCTGAACCGCTCCGTTATTGGTGATTTCCATAACGATAATGTTTTCCGTTGCCGATGTCCATGTTTTAATGTGAAGCTCCGCATCTGCAATTGTCTGTACGGTGCGCACCTCTGCCCGGAGTATATCCTGCGTTTCGGAAAAACCGCCGTGTGTCCGGTTTCGGAGTTTCCCCGCAGCCTTCAGGGTAATTCCTCCCACTGTCCTGACGGAGCCGGTCACCGTGTTTCCGTCTTGACCGGTCACTGTCCAGAAATTGCCCTTGCCGATGTAAAAAGTCTTTTCATTCGCGTTTCCACCGGACGAGACACCGATATCGCCGTTTCCCATCAGCGCCGTGTCTGGCAATCGGTTGCTCTCTTGCCCGTGCAGCGCCGGGTCAGTCCATTGCCCTGTATACCGCCCCACATTTTTTTGAACGGCTTCCCAGTCCACCGCGTTGTGCCTTTTCATGAATCTTTCCATCCTTACACGATTTCCGCAATGGTCAGCATCAGGGAAACCTCCGGCCAGGTGCTGAGACCCCAGATGTTGCCCACCATACCGTAGCCCTCCCAGTCGGAGGTGTTTACCCGTTCGCACGCAAAGCCGGGCGGGCTTGCCGTGGGAGGTTGGACGCTGTGATTGTAAACCGGCCGTTCTTCGGTGGACATACACTGCGGAATGGCCAAATATATATCTTTCAGCAGCTCCATGTAGAGCGCATCGCCGGTGTATTTCCACAATCGCCGCAAACACTCGCCGGAGTAGGTACAGATTCCGGGAGCCGAGTGCTTGTTTTTAACATTGGCAAACACGGTGCCCACGCTTCGAATCCCCAACCGGGCAAATTCGCTCTTTGACGGAAAACGGAAGTTATAGGCTACAACCCAGCTTGAACACAAATGCGCCGTATCCTGTGCCATTTTCAGATAATCCGGATTTTTGGTTTCCTCATACAGGGCGACATAGCTTTCCAGCAGCGCAAACGCGCTCTCCGAATCGGGCGATTGTATGGCGTCTCCGGGACCGCCGCCCGTCACACCGGCGCATATATCGCGCTCATACATCATCCTGGCAGAAGCTTCCGCTACCCGCAAATAATCCGTGTTTTGGAAATATCGGTAAGCCGCCGCAAGCCCGGCGGGGGCAATACCTCCACTCGCGGAATTGCCGGCCAGGAGTTTTCCTGTATTACTGTCTACAAACTGGCCGAACTGGCCGTATGTATCCCACAGCTTTACAAAAGCGTCCGCCAGTTTTTTTGTGCCTTCTTCAAAAGATGGCGGCACTTCTTGCATTAACAAAAAATGTTTGAACAGGTAGTACAGCACATCCGCCGATTTACGGATAAGGTGAACATGCTGTTTGGCGTCAGACTTATAACCGAAAAAATCGTCATGTGAACTATCATCATTCTTAATCATGCTTGTAAAGAAGCCGGATTTTCTCTGTGTCTTGAACAAAAACTCCAATGTTTTTATGGCGCGTTCTTTGGTTTCCCTACCGCCCAATTTCAGCAAAGGGTAGCTGGAAATCGCGCCGCCCGTCCAGCCCGGCTGCCAGCAACGGGGATCCCCGCCTAAGATGGAACAACCGTAGCAACCAAGATTTTCATACCAGTTCATACGGTTATATTTGTCCTCCTGAACGGAAAAAATTTCATTCCAGTCAGGTGCCAAGGGTCGTTCGCAGGGCATTTCCATAATTTTTCGATTCTCAAAAAATACACGGTAAAACGCCGTTATGCTTTCACAGTCAAACTCCAGCAGCTTATACGGGATTTCCACTCTGCTTCCCACCGGAAACGTAAAATCTCCCGTACCGGGATAAAAAATCGTAAAGCATCCCTTCGTGTAGGACATGCCAAAATTGTTCTGCCCCTTTTCCGCATTCCCGAGGCCATTCTCGATCCCCTGTGTTGTGAATACCAAAAACGCTTTTTTTCGGCTGCGGGAAAACACGCCGCAACATGGTACGGATACATTGCCTGTTTTTATACGTATATCACCGCTCCCATCCCTGTTCAGATGAGGCGCTGTGGGAAATACGGTGAGCGGCATATCCGGAAACATATCCTCCGGGGCGAAAACTTTTTTGTCCAGCATGGCAAAGCGGTTGCCGTCATACACCGACGCGGGGAACAGAATGTATTCGTCGCCGTTAGCGTCAAACGTAAAATCCAGCTTCATTACAAATCTGAGCAGTTCTACGCGCGGAGTAAATACTGCTTTCTCCGGTTGTATATCACACGGCATATTGCTCTTAACTGAAATTTTCATATCATCCATCCTCACTGATTTTTGTGATTTACAGTAAGTTTTTCCAATTACTTCGTTCGCTTTATAAAGTATCCCTCCCCTTGATTGTGTTTCCGCCGGCAGAGACGTCGGTGTCCGCGTAAAACGCGAGAACATCCCCGCGGCGAAGGGTCACCGGTTCTTCCAGCGTAACGCCCGGGCTTTGCCCAAACGCCAGATCCTCTCCGTTCAGCGCGACTCTTTGCACGTCCAAAAACGGCAGACGGACGGTCCGAAGGGTAATTTCCCCGTACAGCAGCCTGACGCACGCGCCGGAAGCGTTCTTTTCAAACATGCCCCAGCCGGTGTTCAGGCACCAAAAGCATTGAAAATCCTCTTCCGCAACGGGATTAAAGCCGATCGCGCGCCCGGGGCTGTCAAAGGTAAAACCCGAAAAGGCCGTCAGCGCGGTATATACAGACATGGAGCGCGCGTAATTGCTTCCGCATTCGAGCTCATTCCAGGGATTGCGTTTTTCCCCGTCATACCGGTCGCGCACCGCCTTTATCAGCTCTGTGCCCTCCCTGATCATGCCTTCCTGAAGCATATGCGCCGCAAGCTGATACTCAAAGCCGTGCATGGTTTCCTCGGCGTAAGGAACGGGAATCAGCGGTTTTTTGTCCGCGTCCGGCCAGCTGCAAATGACCGTTCCGGTTTCCCCGTTCAGGCAGTAAATCCGGCAGGGGTTGAAAAATGAACGAAAATCCTTCACATAGTTGTATCGATAGACCGAACGCAGCGCGCTCCGCACCTTTTCCCGGTCAAATATCTCCCCCAGGCCGCAAATATTCGCGTGCCACTGCGCCACAACTTGATCGATTCCGCACCCCTCGCCGATCTGGTACTTGGTCTCCCCCGCTTCCTCATTCCAGTAACCTTCGGCGTTGCGGAAGGAAGCCGTTACGGATCTGTCCTTTAAATCAATTTTCTGAAAGAAAAATTCCCCGTTGAACAGGTTCTCCTCAACATAGCGTTTTCCCTTCGCGAACAACTCCGTATATTCCGCGCCCGCTTCCCAGTCTTCCAAATACCCCGCCATCTCCGCAGCGCTTTTCAGAGCGGCCAGATAAAACCCGGTCAGCCAGGAATTGGGGCCGAACAGCTCCATATCCAGCGTGTGATGCTGCCTGCCGGTGAGTACACCGGTTTTCCCGCTGTCCCATCTGTCAGGATTGCCCTCAGACCACGCATAGGCAATGCACCGCTTCACCTGCGGCCACAGCCGCTTCAGCCACGCATCGTCCCCGCTGATTTTCCAGTCGCGGTACACCTTTACCACACCGCCGAGCTGCCCGTCGGCGCAAGGCCGAAAGCCCGAACGTTTTCGACCGGGGGGCAGCATAAGCCGAAACGCCATCCCGCCGAATTCGTCCATATTGTGCTTAAAATCCAGCTCGCGCATGGAACGTTCCAGCGCGGGAAACAGAAAAGGCAGCGCGTAGGCGTAATTCCAAACATGCGTACAGCTTCCCTCGCAGGAACCGCTGTTTTTGTTGCAGCCCTCAAAGGCGTAAAAGGAGCCGTCCTCCAGCCGGAGACAGGTGGGGGATTTTAAAACCGACAGTGAAGAGGTTACGGCGTCCAGGACACTCTCCGGTAGGTCGGATGAAAACAGGGCGTTCTGAAAGATCAGGGAATCACCCAGCAACCGCTCCGCGTTTTCAAGCATATACACGGCGCAATCCGCTGCGCTGCGGAACAGCGTGGCGTAATAATTTTTCCACAGGGTGGGTAGCGGAGCGCCGCTTTCATCCCGAAGCGGGTTCCAGTAATTGGAATAATTAGGGTAATACCATGCCAGAACAAAGGTTACACTTTTCGTTTCGCCGGGCGCCAGCCGCACAGACGCGCTCAGGACGGCGGTATCCCGGCCTGTGCCCGCGCCCCCCTCATATTCCCGGTTCGTGATTTTTCCCGGCATGGAAAAACTTTTCCAGAACACAGTCAGAGGATCGGCCCACGAGCCCTGTACCAATAATTTTGATGCGCCGCGGCGTCGGAGTCCGTGGCGATACACAAATGACCGTATTCGGCGGCGTCCGGAGCGTGGTTATCATTGTCCAGCACCAGATATGAGACACCGGGCTTTTCGTGAAAAACATGCCTGTTTTTCCCGGCGGCAGGGTTGGCGAGAAAAAAGGCCGTGGTATAGGTGAGCGCGCGCTCCGTAGGATTGGTAAACGCAAGCTCAAAAAACGCGCCGGGCAGGCTGGAATCCTTGTCATTCAAGGGAATAAAGGGATTTCCGGCTGTAAGAGACACCTGCCCCGGAAAATGCCCGTCGGAAAGATCAACCCTGGCGAAGGGAAACGCGCCGGTAAACGACGAGCGCTCAAAATGCGGACAGCCCGCCATGCTCTGCTGATTTACGCCGTGACCGTAGTTACCCAGCGGGTCGCCGGTATAGCCGGACAGCATATCCCCCTGCAAGCAACGCGCGTCCACTACGCCGGATTCGTCTTCCGCCTTTACGGCAAGACCGGAATACCCGTTGTAGCTACATTTGTTGGGCCGGTTAAAGATTTCAAAATCCATTAGACGCCCGTTGCCGCCCAGTCCGACGCACCCGGCGCCTATACCTCCCAGCGGAAAAGATATTTCGCGGGTTTTGTTCCCCTCATAAACAAAGCCGTATTTTAAATCCAAATGCTTCTCCCCCTGTCAATAGACTGCGAATTGATTTCGCTGCCGTTAAAAATATCATAAATACACATCCACAGTGTGCGGTTTTCCGTCTCCGAACAGCTTTATATGAAGCGTTTCCATCGCTTTCCCGTCCACCTCCAACCGTTGTACGCCGCTTTGCGCGCCGCTCCCGTTATGGATGGTGATAATATAAGTGTCCCCGCGGAATTTCCGGCGAAGAACCGCCTTTTCCCAATTAGAGGGAATACAGGGGTTCACCGTGAAACCGTCATAGGCGGGCGTAAAGCCCAGCATATGTTGCGTAATTGCCCGGAACATCCAACCCGCTGTTCCCGTAACCCACGCGAACACGGTTTTTCCCGCCCTGGGATTATCCGGCCCGAAGTACATATTGGTCAAAGCGTACGGTTCGCACCCGGAATACACGGAGGGGTTTCCTTTGGAATCCGGCAGTATTTTCAACACGGTTTCATAGGCCTTGTCGCCCCTACCGCACAGACAGTCCGCCACAACCTTAAATGTTCCGCCGTGACAGTAGGGCGTTCCGTTTTCCCATATACCGGGGACAAAACCCGTAAGCCGCCCGATGCGGTTGTTGAAGCTTGTATAGGTGGGGTACAGGGTCAAGGGACCGTATGCGCTGTCCAGATATGTATCCAGTGCGTCAAGACACTTTTCGCGCCTGTCCGCGTCCGCGACACCCGCCAATATCGCCCACGTTTGGGAATTAAGGTAGATCATTCCCTCTTTTTCGGTATGGCTGCCCACACTTTCCCCAAAGTCGTTGATGGCGGCCAGATACCACTGCCCATCCCAGCCCGCCCCGTTGACAGCCTCTTTCATGCGCGCCTCGCGCTCCGCCATTTCTGCCTTTATATCGGATCTGCCCATCAATCTGTCCGCCATTTCGGCGGTATTTTGCAACGCATAGCAAAGGGCAATGGACGTCCAGACCGATTCTCCCCTGCCTTCAAGACCGGTCATATTCAGGGAATCGTTCCAATCCCCGTCACGGGAATGCACCAGTCCGTGCGCCCCTGTGTCATCCGACGCAAAGCGCATGGCGGTAAGAATGTGCTCCCAAACCGTATCTTCTCCGCCGTCCAAGTATTGTACCGGATGCTCCAGAAAACCGATATCCCCCGTTTCCTTGATGTAGGCGTTCACCGCCGGCGGTATCCACACGGGGCCGTCTGAATATATATGGCTGTCCAGCGGCAACCAGCCTCGCACGCAGCGCCCGTCCGCGTACATATGCGTTAAAGTTTCCAGAATCTTTTCCCTGGCCAACGCGGGATTAAAGGTCGCTGATGCCCACGCGTCTTGCAATTGATCCCGAAAGCCTTTACCCGTATCCCGCCCCGCCTCGGCGCAGAGCTGAATCTGCTGCTTCAGCCATGAATTCGTAAGGGCGTTCAGCTTTTCATCCGGCGTTTCTATGAAAACGCGCTCGGAAAGTTCTTGTTTTGCGAGGGTGAGCGCACTGAAATCCGCTTCGATTTTCCCCGGGCAAAACAGAGATTTTGTGATTTGCTTTCCTGTTTCCATGCTGTCGACGACGCCTATGAGCACCTGCAGCCGCACGCTTTCGCCGGACTGCAGGTCAAAATCATGCTGAAGCGCTCCGGCCATCTGCTCGCAGCCGGCTTTCGAGCCGGAAAGCTTTTCGGATTTCAGGCCATCCGGCTCAAAGATACTGCCGTATACACCCAAAAAGGCTGCTTTGGAGGTATCAAACGCGACCGGCGCCAAATCCGACGCCATAAATCCATTAAACCACGCATGAGGCCGCTCCATTGCGCCGTTGAAGCACACAATCAGATTGCTGTCCGAGTCATATTCCGCATGGACATAGGAATTGTAATCACTGTACCGTGAGTAGCCGGTAAGGTCAAATTCCGCGTAGGAATACAGGGAAAGACG
>JAISRF010000008.1 GCA_031273775.1 Oscillospiraceae bacterium | reverse complement strand
CACGTGCCTGAAACCACGCGGCCCGCCGGTGCATACGCACGGCTTTAAGCCCGGGGTACAGCAGTAAAATTTCCAAAACCGAACGCGCCGCGGGGTCACGTTCGCGCACAGTCGCAATATCTTCACGCAGTCTGTTGAACATAGAAACTCCTTATTTCAATAATTCTGCATCCTCAATTTCGCATTATTTCCTGTGGTCTATGTATTTGGCGTTTTTGATTGCGTAATCCACGCCGGACACCAGTGTCGCCGCCGCAGCAAACCACAGTAACACGGTGGTCAACACACCTAAAAGCCACTCAAACCGCTGAAACGACGCGAATTGCAGGAAAAATTCGGCGGAAAGAGCAAAAATCACCGCCGTCATCTGTGTGACAGTTTTCAGCTTTCCCCACACGCTGGCGGCAATTACGTTCCCGTCACGCGCGGCAAGCATCCGAATACTCATGACCAAAAATTCGCGCGTCAGTGAGATGAAAGCTACCCACAACACGCCCCAACCCGTGTGCGTAAACACAAAACCCAAAAACGCCGCGGTGATGAGCATTTTGTCGGCGATTGGATCGAGCAGCTTGCCGAAATCGGTAATTTGATTGTTGCGCCGGGCGAGCATTCCGTCTGCCATATCCGTGAGCGAAGCGGCGATAAATACAATCAGCGCCGCCAGTGAATGACCCGGAAATGAAATGAACATTAACGCCATCAAAAGCGGCGCCATAATAATCCGCGCAATGGTTAGTTTATTTGGGGTATTCAATCCGCTCACTCCCAATTATATGTTTCGGCGGCGTAAAATGCCGTATGGGTTTACATAATCCGCTCGCCAAAGAGGTCGTAATCATTGGAATCCAAGATTTTCACCCGCGCGAATTTCCCGGGTTCACAGAGGTCTGGGCTCCCGAAATACACTCGGCCGTCTATTTCGGGAGCATCGGCGGCGCTCCGACCCCGGTACAGCGCCTGCGGAGCGTCAAAACCCTCGGTGAGTATATCATAAATCCCGCCGATTTTCTGTCGGTTTTTGCGCGCGGTGATCCTCCGCTGACATTCCATGACTTTATTTTGCCGCGAAGCTTTCATTTTCTCGCTGATTTGCCATTTAAAACCCGCGGCGGGCGTCCCTTCCTCCGGGCTGTATGTAAAACAGCCCAGTCTGTCGAATTCCGTTTGCTCTACAAAGTCTAAAAGCTCCGCGAAATGTTCTTCCTTTTCGCCGGGAAACCCGACAATTAAAGTGGTACGCAAACAAATGCCCGGCACAGATCCGCGGATTTTTCCGATTAGCGCGGTTAATTCTTTCACATCTCCGCGTCGGTTCATGGCTTTCAAAATCTCGCCGTTCGCGTGCTGAACGGGTAAGTCAAGGTAGGGTAAAATTTTCTTTTGGCGCGCCATTACCGAAAGCAGTTTATCGGTCACAGAATCAGGGTAGGCATAAAGAATCCGAATCCAGTCAATGCCTTTAATTTCACACAGCCCTTCCAAAAGCTCCGGCAGCATCAGCTTTTTGTACAGATCCTGTCCGTAGCGGGTGGTGTCCTGCGCGATCACGCAGAGTTCTTTCACGCCACCCGCGGCAAGGCTTTGGGCTTCCTCTAAAATATCTTCCACAGGCCGGCTTTGGTAGCGCCCGCGGATTTGCGGGATAGCGCAGTAAGAACAGCGGTTATCGCAGCCGTCCGCAATGCGCAGGTACGCGGTGTAAAACGGTGTGGACAGCACACGTTCGCCCTGTTGACACAATCCGCCGCCGTCAAAGGTGGCCATCCGCTCGCCGCCTACGGTCTGCCGGATGATTTCGGCAATATCCGCGTTCCGGGACAGCCCTACCACCGCGTTTACCTCATCGATTTCGGCAAGGATTTCGCTTTTGTAACGCTGAGCCAGGCACCCGGTAACGACCAAAGCTTTAAGACTTTTCTTTTTAAGCCGTGCCGCTTCCAAAATATGGGCTATGCTCTCTTTCTTTGCGTCCTCAATAAAGCCGCAGGTATTCACCACAACGGCATCCGCCATTTCTAAATCCGTGACGGTTTCCATGCCCGATGCTCGGATTTTTGCCACCAGCATTTCCGCGTCCACCTGATTTTTCGGGCACCCCAGCGACACCACGCTAACCTTTAACACATTCGACAAGCTAAAAAATCAATCCTTTTTCTCTTACGCCGGTTTCGTGAGCCGAACCAAAACCTACAAAGGTATTTCAACCTCTAACAGTATACTCCCTCGTCCGAAAAGTTTCAAGCCGAAAATTTCTTTCGGATTCAGGTAAATGTGAAAACTCAAATAAATGTGACATTGACACTGAGGGGAAAAAGGGTTATACTGGGGTGCAAGAAAAAAGCTTGGAATGCCGTATGGCGGAAAACAACGAGTGCAATCGGCCTGATTTTCACCGTCCCTGTGACTTCGGGCTTTTTAATTTTGCATAACTTAAAGGAGCGTTTTATATGGACATAGATGCAAGAAAACAGAAAATACTCGAAATACTGAACAAGAACGGAAAGGTCAAGGTGGGTGAGCTTGCCGCCATGTTTGATATTTCAGTGGTGAGTGTACGCATTGATTTGGCAGACCTTGAATCAAAAGGCCTGCTTTCGCGTATTCACGGCGGAGCAATTAGCTCATACAAGCCTTATTACAATATGAATCTGACACAGCGGCTGAGCACCAATCAGGAACAGAAAACCCGTATCGCCGAAAAGGTGGCGGGTATGATAGAGGAAAATGATATCGTCATACTCAACGCCGGCACCACTAACCTGCTGATTCTGCGAAATATCCCTGTCAGGATGAACCTTAGTATCGTCACCAATTCCATTGCCATCGCGCTGGAGGCCGCAGCCAATCCGAATTTCAACGTAGTGCTGCTGACCGGCTATGTAAATCCCAAATATCAGTTTACGTACGGTGACGAAGCGAACAATCAGTTGGAGCGTTACCACGCGGACAAACTGATATTATCGGTAGACGGTATCAATACCGACGGAGTGATTTCCACCTATTACAACACCGAGGCGGAGCTTGACCGCCGGATGATGTCTCACGCCAATAAGAACATCGTCGCGGCTGATTATACCAAAATCGGCCGCACAGCCTTCGCCGAAATCGCGGCGCTGACCGGCGAAGACATGATTGTCACCAACCGTGAGGTTCCCGAAGAAGATCTGTCCGCAATCCGGAAGTGTGTCGGGGAAGTTGTGCTGACGTAGTATTTGAGGAGCTGTGATTTTTCTTTGAACCTTCTCCGGAACAGATTTATTGCGTCCGCGTAAGTTCTAAGTTGGAAGCGGGATAAAATCAACCGTCAGTTTTGCTGGCGGTTTTTTGATTTAACGGGCCCAATCGGCATGGTTAGAAAAATTTAATTTTTAATTGGCAAATTTGCTATTGACAAACCGTTTTATCAATGCTATACTTTCGATATGGTTTGTTTGTTTGTCAAAAATGAAATATAATAAAAACATTCTTTGGTGCGTTATCCGCTTACAATTTGACTTTTAGGCATTGATTCAAAACTTGAAACGGTAAAGGTTTTGATTTTTTTGAGAAAATACAAAAACGCGATTTCGCTTTTTTCATTGATTGTTTTTATGATAACCTTTGCGGGCTGCGGTACTTCCGGTGATGTTTCCGGTGGCTCAGTCGCGGGAAGCGAGGAACCGGGCGGCGGGTTGCCCTCTGAGGTCGCGGGGGCGCAAACCTTTGCGGATTGGACTGACTGCGCGGTTTTCCAAGAGGTTCCGGCCATGATCATAGCGAACGCCAAAATCGGCGCCGCAGTCGATTACGGGGCGGGAAACTATGTGATCGATGTGAACGGAACCGCGCCGGAGGACTATCGGTCATACCTTGTAACACTGGAGGAGGCCGGCTTTACCAAATATGTCGATAACGGCGAAAAGGGACTGTACTCCGCGGTGTATGCCGCCACTTATCAAAGAGGCGATCTGACCGTTACGGTAACTCATGTGGTAAAAACAGAAAAAACCTACGTTTCCGCCTGTCGGGATACACGACTGTCCGAGCACCTGTTCTACAAAGAGGAATATGTCACGGAAAACAAAAAAAACGCGAAAACAACCCTTCATATGCCGGAGTTATACTACATGGGTGACTGTTTCGTCTTTCAGTTGAAAAACGGTCACTTTTTATTGAGCGATGGGGGAACGACCGTTGAATTGCCTTATTTACTGGATTATTTGGAGACTCTTGTTCCAACCGGTGAAAAGCCTGTGGTCGAGGCATGGATGATTTCCCACGCCCACCCGGATCACATGGGCGCGCTGCAGTATTTTATGTCAAAGCCCGAATACGCTGACAGACTTTTTGTGGAGGGCGTCTATTACAACGAACCCAATCAGGAAGTCGGCACACATTTTGGCAGTAACGCCGCGAACATCCGTTACATCGGTATGGCGACGAAGTTTTTAAAAACTCAGTCGGGAACCGCGCCGCTTATCTACCGTCCGCAAACGGGACAACGATATTACTTCAACGATATTACAATAGACGTCGTTCTTTCTCAGGATCAGGTTTTGATTTCAAACTATTCCGGAGATTTCAACGACAGCTCGACCTGGCTGATGTATAACATAGAAGGTCAGAAGTTTCTGCACGCGGGCGATACGGAAACCGGCGGCACAGGAGTAGTTATGCGCACCTATGATAAAAAATATTTTAATCTGGAGGTGTTTTCTGTTTTTCATCACGGCATCAATGTATACGATACGTTTACGGATTTTTGCTCCTTTCATACCCTTCTGTATCCGTCCCATCGTTTAGGAAGCATATGGCCGGAGGGAAGCGTTTACGCGAAGCCGGCGGAAAACGCGCGTTTGCAGGGTTCGGCACAGGAGAGCCTGACCTGGGGAGACGGAACCAAAATACTTACTTTTCCGTACAAGGCAGGAACCGCGCGGTCTTTACCTCTGAAAAATTGGATTTACAACACAGCGCCGCCGAGCCGTGACCCGAAATAATGGCGGCAACTCAGGGAAAAATATTCAAAAAATTGATGGGGGCATCTCAAGTGAAGAAAAAAATCGTTTGTGTTTTATTCATTCTCTCCATGGCGAGCGCGCTGCTGTCCGGCTGTAATGGGAACGGCGGAAGCGGCGAAAGCGCCGGAGGCGGCGAAGGCGGCGGGAGTGCGTCTGTCTCAGATGAAAAGGTGACCATTACTTTGGGTTTGCCGCAGAATGCGAATGTGACGAGCTATGACGATAACGCGCTGACCAAATATCTTGAAGAAAGCTTAAACGTGGATCTGGAGTTTGTATATTTCGCGGGCACCTCCGCGGAATATTCACAGCAGCTTACGCTTATGGCATCCGGCAGAGAAAAACTGCCGGACGTTCTGTGGGGTTTCGACGGATTGGATCACTACGCGATGAATGAATTCGGCGAGGATGGATATTTTCGTGATTTGACGGATTTGTTAAAGAATTACGGTCATTATTACTGGGAGCAGTTCAATAAACTTCCGGAAAGCGACCAAAAAGATATCACAAACAAAGGTACCAATACGCACACCGGCGCTTTTTACGGTATGCCTATGCTTACCTTAATGGCCATGGACAATTTGCAAAACAATATGTATATAAATCAGAAGTGGCTGAACAAGCTCGGCCTGAAAGCGCCGGCCAATGTGGACGAGCTGTATGATGTGCTGAAAGCTTTCGCAACGAAAGATCCGAACGGCAACGGGGTGGCGGACGAAATTCCGCTTCTTTCAAAAGCGGGTGGTGCCCAGGACATTTCCGCTTATATCATCAACGCCTTTGTACACTACGACACCCTGAACCCTTTCAATGTGAAAAACGGCAAGCTGTGGGATCCTGTTTCGACCGGCGAATACCGAAGCGCGCTCATTTACGCCAACAAACTCTGCTCTGAAAAGCTGCTGAGTGAATTGAGTTATTCTCTTTCGAGCACAAGTGAGTTTGTATCCCTGATCACGCCGGCGGACGGTATCGCCAAAGTCGGTTTGTGGTGCGGACACCCGGCCGTATGGAGCTCTCCGTCTACAACGCTTTTGAAAGAATATACCGCAATACCGGCTTTGTCCGACAAGACCGGACTGGGTGGCTATACCGTGATCCGGCCGAATACTCTGAGCTACTGCTCATATATCACCAAGGATTGCAAGTATCCGGAAAGAGCGATGCAGCTTTTGGACTTTTTTTACAAGGACGAAACCGTCACCCGAGTGCGTCATGGTGAGAAGGAGGTGGACTGGGTGTATGATGAAAAAGGTGGCTTGAACGGCAATGGAACAAACAGCACAATTAAAAGGTTGGGTTCGGACGCCGCGTTCTTTTCGGGAAACCGAACTTGGTGCCGTAACGGAAATTCAATCATGACAGATGCGAATTATTTAACGATCATCACCGGCAGCGAAGGGAGGCAGGCGGAGGTTGACAGGTTGTATACTGAATCGTGGAACTACCAGCTGATCGGCAAGTCGCCCGGCGAGTTGGCGGTAAGGTTGGTTTATACCGATAAGGAATATGAATATCGAACCGGATATGCCGATTTGTATGCTGAATATGTCCTTGAATCCCGCAACCTGTTCATTACCGGAAGTAAGAATCCCAACGATGATTCACAGTGGAACGAGTATCTTACCACCCTGAAAAGTATCGGTCAGGCTGAGCTTCTAAAAATCGCCCAAGACGCTTACACCCGCTCAATTTCTCCTTGATTACAGTGTGTTTACGGCGAAGTCCCCAATTATCTTACAGGAGGCAACACAATGAAAAGAGTACTACGGAATATCCTGTCCATCGGTTTGTGCGCAGCGATGATTGTCGTGTCCTTTGTGATTTTGTCCGGCGCTGACAAACCCGCGCTTACCGCGTCGGCGGAGGCAATCGACACAACCTCACCTTTGTTCACAAAAGTGAAAGGCCATCTGCTTAAAAGCTACACGCTTACCTCAGAGGAAGCACTTGCGGCGGACGTTGTAAATGACGGCGCTGTCGACCTGCTTGATTTGCTGACGTTGAAAACAGCGCCGTCGGTTCCCATTGTGCCGGATACAAGCTGGTATACCGATCACGAGAGCGATACGGAGTACATTTTGTATAACGCGGCGCAGCTTTACGGTTTCTCTCAGGTTTCACAAAGCAACAATTTCTCGGGAAAGACCGTTAAACTCGGCGGAAATATCCTTGTCAACGTTGGGGTTGCCTCCACATGGGACGAAACAGCGCCTGATCATGTGTGGACGCCAATCGGTCAGTTTGCGGGAACCTTTAACGGGCAGGGTTACACGATCAGCGGTCTGTATGTCAAAAATGCTGCTGCGAATACAGGATTCTTTTCAGATGCGACGGCTACGAGTACAATCAAGAACCTGCGTCTTGAAAACAGTTACTTTGAAAGTACCATGGCGAGCGGCCTTGCATTCCTTGGCAGTGTTGCCGGTCTTACGGCCGGTAATATAGACACGGTATACAGCAGCGCGACCGTAGTCTGCGGCGCGGCAATGGAAAGCGGCGGAATCACCGGGCGTATGTATGCAACAGGCGCAAGCGGTATCAAAAATTGCTGGTTTGACGGAAGCGTCACCACAGACGGGCAGTACTCCGGCGGAATCGTGGGACGCATCGCGATGGGTACAAAGACGCTGCAAAACTGCCTAAACACCGGTACGGTTACAAGCAATTATGCGGTGACCGACGCTGTGGCGTGGGTCGGTGGCCTGTGCGGCGCAATCCAAAACGGCGGTGCGGATCCAACGGTTACGATTAGTGATTGCCTGAATGTAGGAAAAGTGACGGTGCGTTTAGCAGGTGGCGCAGGTTCTGTTCTGGGCAGAAATAGGAACACGGTGACGTTTACCAATGTCTATTCGACGAATGACATCACCAATACAAACGGAACCGTAGATAATACAACCAACACAGTGCCGGGAGTCGGAAACCACAGCACAAACAACGCCACGGTAAACGGCGCTCCGGTGATTGTCGCAAAGGCAACTCTCTTCGGCTACGGCGGGTATCAGTGGACGCAGCTTGATTTCACTGGGTATTGGGCGGCGATTGACGGCGCGGTGCCGGAACTGAAGAGTTTTGGCAAAGGTACACCTCTGACTGACTTCACCGGCAGGGTAAGAGCGGATACAAGTTGGTATACCACCAACACGTCGCCCTACACGCTGACTACCGCGGAACAGCTCCTTGGTTTTTCTCTGCTTTCCCAAACCGTTAACTTTGCGGGAAAGACCGTTAACCTCGGCGCGAATATAACCGTCAACAGCGGAGATGTCGCTTCGTGGGGTGACGGGACGCTTAATAAAGTGGCATGGCTACCTATCGGTACCATAAGCGTGGCCTTCGCGGGAACTTTTAACGGGCAGGGGCACACAGTCAGCGGCGTCTGTCTCAAAACCGGTACTGCGGGTGCGGGTTTCTTTGGAAACGCAAACGGCAGTATCAGCAATCTGCGTCTCGAAAACAGTTATTTTGAAAGCACCATGGCGAGCGGCATTGCATACCTTGGCAGCATCGCCGGTATTGCCTCCGGAAATGTGGACACAGTGTACAGTAACGCTGCAGTTGTCTGTGGAGCGGCGACGGAAAGCGGCGGGCTTGTGGGACGCGTGACCGGAACGGGCACAAGCGGTATAACAAACAGCTGGTTTGACGGGAGTGTCACCACAGACGGACAGTATTCCGGCGGGATCGTGGGGCGTATTCCAATGGGGACAAAAACGCTGGAGAATTGCCTGAACACCGGCACGGTTACAAGCAACACCACAACCGGCGATTTGGCGTATGCCGGCGGTCTGTGCGGAGCGATCCAAAGTATTGACGCAACAAATTTACCCACAGTTACGATTAATGACAGCTTGAACGTTGGTAAGGTGACAGTGAGTGTGGCAAACGCCGCGGGTTCTGTGCTGGGAAGAAACAGGCACACTGTATCATTTACCGATGTCTATTCAACGAATGACATCACCAATATAAACGGAACCGTAGATAATACAACTAACACAGTGCCGGGTGTCGGAAACCACAGCACAAACGGCGCCACGGTAACCGGCGCTCCGGCAATTGTCGCGGAGGCGGCCATCTTAGGCAACGACGCGGCGACCGCGTTGACCGGCCTTGATTTCATCAGCAAATGGCAGATGGTTTCTAACGGGACACCCATCCTTAAAAGCTTTGCAAATTAACAAATGCGCACTTTTAACTTGCGCGCCCTGGACAATCGGGTTCAGGGCGCGCGGGCGTTGTCTGTGAAATATAATTACGGGAGAGCAAACCGGTGAAAATTAGAATTCAGGAAAATGGTTTTACACAGCAGGCAGAGATTTTGAGAAAATGCATTGCGGAGCGGATTCCGCCGGAGTCGGAAGAGGGAAAACTGTCGATTGCGCTTTGCGCGGATCAAACCCTTGGAGCACAGGAAAGCTATCTGATTACCAGGGAAGAAGATGGCTGGAAAATCACGGGCGCGGACAGCGCGGGGCTTTTTTACGGAATTGGGAAATTTTTGCATTCCGCAAAATGGACTGAAGACACGCTTGAGCCAAATCCTCCCACAAACCTTGTAACACCCGCCTGCGGCTTCAGGGCGATTTATTTCGCGGTGCATTTTTACAATTGGTATCACATGGCTCCCACCGGGGAATTGGAGAATTATTTGAAAGAGCTCTTGCTGTGGGGATACAACGCGGTCATTTGCATTATCCCGATCATCAATCTTGACACCTTTGATGAGGCGCTTTTCTTCGATTCCGTGGAAAAGACGAGAACCATTTTCAAACTTGCGAAAAAACTCAGCATGAAGGTGGGTATCATCTGTGTCGGGAATCAAGGCTTGAAAAGCGCTCCCGCGGAGTATAACGCGGATCTTTCTTATGACCCGACCGGCAAATTCCGGGGACATCTGGGCAGAAATCTCTGTCCCTCGAAGCCCGGCGTTCTGGATTACATGAAGCGGATCTGGATGACCACGATGGAGCAGTATCAGGATATCGGTTTGGATTATCTGATCACTTGGCCGTATGATGAAGGCGGATGTGGTTGCGCGCGGTGCAAGCCCTGGGGAGGAAACGGATATTCTGAACTCGTTCTTGCGTTTCGTGAAGAGAGCATAAAGCTATATCCGAACGCTAAATTTATAATTTCCGCGTGGCTTTTTGACACGCCGGATAATCAGGGTGAGTATGAAAGCCTCTACCCGCGCCTTCGGAACGATTTAAGCTTTGCGGATTTTATTTTGGTGGACGCGCACGATAAATTTCCGCGCTATCCTTTGGAGCATGAAGCCGTGAAGCCTATCATCAATTTCCCGGAGATCAGTATGTGGAAGGTTTATCCTTGGGGCGGCCGCGGAGCGAATCCAATGCCGAAACGCTTCCAAGGTTTCTGGGACGAAACGAAGCATATACTTAAGGGCGGTATGCCGTATTCCGAGGGGATATATGACGATATCATGAAAATCCAATGCGTAGGCTATTATTGGGAGCCTGACAGGAGAGTCCAAAGTATCTTGTGTGAATATATCAATTACGAGTATTCCGGTGAAGTTTGCGGCGAAGCGCTTGAAATCATGGAGCTGATAGAGAAGAATCATGTTGCGGTGGCTGCCTTGCGGGAGCCGGATATAAACGCCGCAAACCGCGCCGCGGAATTGGCTGTCGCCGTGGAAAAGCGTCTAAGTGAAAGGGCAAAAAAGTCGTGGCGGTGGCGGATTCTTTATATTCGCGCGCAAATTGATAAAATGGTCTACGCATATTACAGCAACGTTGATATGAGCAGAGAAGAAGCGCTGTATGAATGCAGACACACGCCGGAGCATTGCCTTGCCGGAAATGCGCAAGTTCAGGCGCTGTTACAGGAGCTGTGCGGTTACTATCATTGTGTGGATTCCAACGGAGAAAACGAAGCGACGCTTCCGCCGGTAGAAGGCGGAAAAGTAAAGCGCTGATCAAGGGGAATTATGATGCAAAAACGAGAAATGTTTCCGGCAATACCGAACATGAACGCCTCCGGAGCCGCGGTTGAGGAGGTAGTTCACTACGGCGCCGGTAATTACGTCGTCACAGTCGGCGAAACGAAAAAAGCGGATTATCTGGCATATCTGAACACGCTGGAAAGGCGCGGATTTACTAAGGTTGTCGATAATGGGGAAGGTTTAAACGGATCCGTTTTCAATGTGATATACACGAAGGAAAAATTGGTTCTCACGGTTACCTATGTAACTAATTTGCGTAAGACTTACATTTCCGCCGCGTTGGAACTGCCCCTGTCCGAGCATCTGTTCCGCAAAGAGGAGTATACCGCGGGAAACGGGAACCGGGCGCAAACATCTCTTCACATGCTGGAACTGTGGCATTTTGGCAACAGCTTTGTATTCCGGCTCAAAAACGGGCGCTTTGTTGTCAGCGACGGGGGAATGCGGGCTGATATCCCTTATCTGCTTGATTACCTTGAGAAGCTTGTTCCGGAAGGAGAGAAACCTGTCGTTGAAGCATGGATTTTCTCTCACGGCCATTTTGACCACTGCGGCGTAATGGGAGCGATTATAGACGACATAAGCCTTGCGGAGAGATTTTATGTTGAGGGTGTGTACTACAACGAACCAAATGACGCGGTAACCCAGCTTGATCCAATCGCCCGAGTTACGATTTCCTGGATAAAAGCGGCTGCCGGGATTCTCAAGACAACCAAAGGAATGAATCCCGAGATTTACCGGCCTCAGACGGGACAGCGCTATTATTTCAACGATATTACCATGGATATCATCCTTGGGCAGGAACAGCTTCCCCGTGCAAACTATTCCGGAGACTTTAACGACAGCTCTACCTGGTGCATGTTTACCGTTGAAGGCCAGAAGTGCCTTTTTTGCGGCGACGGGGAAAAGGGCGGAATGCGGTTTATCATGGATACCTACGACAGAGAATACTTGAACGTGGATGTATTCACGCTGATGCACCACGGGTTCAATACACGGATTGACTTTACGGATTACTGCACGGTCAAGACCGCCCTTTTCACAGTGAAAGACAGAACACCTCTGAACAAAGAAAAGCAAAACGAGCATTTGCGGCAAAGTGTTCAGGAATACCTGACATGGGGCGGCGGAACAAAAATATTAACCTTTCCGTATACAGTCGGCTCATATGAATGCCTGCCGGCAACTGAATGGATTTACCATGAGGGACTAAAACGTCCGCTTCAGCCGAACCTCGATGTATTATTTCCCTCCGTTTAGGAAGCTTCTGAGTATGGGTGTCCCGCCCGCGGCTGTCGTCCAATAGGTGGTGAAATCCAGCTCGGTCAGCACGGTTTTCGCGCCTTCGCCCAAGATACTTGCCTTTGTAACAATTACAGGAGCGCCGTTTATCGTGGCACCGTTTGTGCTGTGGCTTCCGACACCCGGAACCGCGTTTATTGTTTCTATGATTCCGTTTGTATTGCTAATGTCGTTCGTGGAATAGACATTGGTAAACGTCACTGTATGCCTGTTTCTGCCCAGAACAGAGCCCGCGGCGTTTGCCACCCGCACCGTTACTTTTCCGACATTCAGGCAATCCTTTATTATAACCGCGGGATCTGCTCCGCCATTTTGGATCGCACCACACAGACCGCCGACCCACGCCACAATGTCGTCACCCGCGTAATTGCTGGTAACCGCTCCGGTGTTCAGGCAGTTTTCCAGCGTTTTCGCGCCCATTGCGATGCGCCCCACGATTCCGCCGCAATATTTTCCGTCTGTGGTGACGCTTCCGTCAAACCAGCAATTCTTGATACCGCTTGCACCCGTTGAGAACATGCGACCGGTGATTCCACCGCTTTCCATTGCCGCGCCGCAGACAACGGTCGCGCTGCTATATACCGTGTCTATATTACCGGCCGTAAGACCGGCAACACTGCCGATATACGCATAATTGGCTGCGCTCGTACCGGTGTGCGCAAAATAGCTGTTTTCAAGGCGCAGATTCTTGATTGTACTCCCTGTTGTCGCCTCTCCAAAGAACCCGATACGCGCGACATCGGTTTTGACATACAGACCGCTGATCGTGTGTCCCTGCCCGTTGAAGGTTCCCGCAAACGGCTTGGCGGACGTACCGATGGGAACCCACGCTTTTTCAGGCGCGGCGGCACCCCACGTGGCGGCGCTGCCGCCGTTGACCGTTATGTCCGCGCCGAGACTGACGGTCTTTCCCGCAAAGTTGACAGTTTGGGAAAGCTGAGCAAAACCGTAAAGCTCCGCTTCGCTTGAAATTGTAAAGCTGTCCGCCGTTTCGTTATACCAGCTTGTATCCACTCTTACAACGCCGGTGAGATCAAGCGGAGTGCCCTTGCTAAAACTCTTCAGTTCCGGTGTCGTTCCATCAAGTGCCACCCAGTAGTTAACAAAATCAAGCGTTGTCCATTTATATCCGCCGTTTCCAAGTAGGTTCGCTTCGGTAATAATTACAGGAGTGCCGTTTATCGTGGCACCATTTGTGCTGTGGCTTCCGACACCCGGAACCGCGTTTGTTGTTTCTATGATTCCGTTTGTATTGCTAATGTCGTTCGTGGAATAGACGTTGGTAAACGTCACTGTATGTCTGTTTCTGCCCAGAACAGAACCTGCGGCGTTTGCCACCTGCACTGTTACTTTTCCGACATTCAGACAATCCTTTATTGTAACCGCGGGATCCGCTCCGCCATTTTGGATCGCGCCACACAGACCGCCGACCCACGCCACAATGTCGTCACCCGCGTAATTGCTGGCAACCGCTCCGGTGTTCAGGCAGTTTTCCAGCGTTTTCGCACCCATTGCGATGCGCCCCACGATTCCGCCGGAGTACTGCCCGGCCGTGGTGACGCTTCCGTCAAACCAGCAATTTTTGATACCGCTTGCGCCTGTTCCGGTCAGGCGTCCCACAAGCCCGCCGCTTTCCATCGCATAGCCGCAGACGACTGTCGCGTCGCTGTACACCGTATCTAAATTTCCGGAGATACAACCGGCAACACTGCCAAGGTATGCAAAGCCGGTTGCTCTGACGCTTTCAAAATAGCTGTTTTCAAGACGCAAATTGCTGATATCGCCGGTGGTGTATCCAAAGAGTCCGGCATAGGCGGCATCGGTTTTGACGTAGAGACCGCTGATGGTGTGCCCCTGCCCGTTGAAGATCCCCGCGAAAGGCAGACCGAGCGTACCGACCGGCGTCCACACTTTCCCGGGCGCATTTGTACCCCACTCGGCGGCGCTGCCGCTGTTGACTATAATATCCGCGCCGAGGTTAACTGTCTTTCCCAAGAAGTTAACGGTTTGGGAAAGGATGTAAAAACCGTAAAGGTCTTTCGCGTTGTTGAGCGCGTAGGTTGTTTGGCTCTCATCATACCAGTCGAGACTGAACATTTTTTCAAGACCGGTCAGGTCGGGAACACTGCTCGCAAAAGCTTTCAAAACCGGCGTCCCGTCCAAAACCACCGCCCAATATCGGTCAAAATCAAGTGTGGTCCACCGGTATCCGCCGTAGCCGAGGAGGGTGGCTTTCGGGAAAGACATCACACTTCCATTGCGGGTTCCGGCGCTGTTGTCGCCGATCCCCATAAACCCGTTTGTCGGGTGTTGGTAGCTTTCCGCCGTGGCATATATATCGGTCATATTCACGGTGGTGCCAACCATAATTCGCCCAAACACCGAACCCACACACACGTTATAAGCGACATCAATTTTTCCGGTTTGCAGACAGTCGCTCATATTTACGACCGTATCTGTGTTCATCGTGGCGCCGACCAGTCCGCCCACGTGTACACCGGTGTCTACCGCTTCCGCGCTGACGGCGCCGGTATTGAGGCAGTGCTCAATATTCGTGGTGCCCCGCACAAGGTTGCCCACAATACCGCCGCCGTACCGTCCGGCGCCGGTCAGAGCCACCCTTCCGTCAAACCAGCAGTTTGTAACTTTATGATTCTCTTCCGTATTGACCTGACCGATCAAACCGCCGACAACATTGCCGGGGCTGGTGACAATCGCGTTGCTGTATATTGTGTCAAAGGTTCCGTTTCCACGGCCGGCGATGCTTCCGAGCAACGCGTCTCCGACAGTGTCGCAACTGAAATAACTGTTTTCAAGGCGAAGATTCTTTACTGTGCTCCCAACCGTTGTTTCGGAAAAGAACCCTGACATTCGGTCGTTTCCATTGACGTAGAGACCGCTGATTGTATGCCCCTGCCCATCGAAGATTCCGCTGAATTTTCCGATCGGATACCATTTAAGGGACGGAGGATTAGAACCCCACGCATCGGCGCTGCCGCTGTTGACTGTTATATCCGCATCGAGCTTGACGGTTTTTCCCGTAAAACCGGTTCTGCCGGAGATGAGATAAAAACCGTAAAGATCTTTTTCATTGGACAGCGCGTAAGCCGTTTTGCTTTCATCATACCAATCAAAATTAAACATTTTTTCAAGGCCGGTCAAAGCGGGAACACTGCCCGCAAAAGCTTTCAAAATCGGCGTTCCATCCGAAACCACTGCCCAATATTGATTAAAATCAAGATTCGTCCACCGATACCCGTCGTAGCCGGTGATGGCCGCTTTTGGGAAGGACAACGCGCTTCCATTGCAGTTTCCCGCGCTGTTGTCGCCGATGCCCATAAATCCGTTTGTAGGGTGCCGGTAACTTTCCGCCGTGGCATATGTGTCGTTCATGTTTACGGTGGTGCCGGTCACAATCCGTCCAAACGTCGAACCCACACACACGTTATAAGCGACATCAATTTTTCCGGTTTGCAGACAGTCGCGCATATTCACGACCGTTCCTGCGTTCATCGTGGCTCCCACCAGCCCTCCAACATGTACACCGGTGTCTACCACTTCCGCGCTGACGGCGCCGGTATTGAGACAGTGTTCAATATTCGTGATGCCCAGCACAAGGTTGCCCACAATACCGCCGCCGTACCGTCCGTTGCCGGTCAATGCCACTTTTCCGTCAAACCAGCAATTGGTAATTATATGGTCATCTATTATATTGACCTGACCGATCAAACCGCCGACGACATTGCCGGAACTGGTAACAATAGCGTTGCTGTATATTGTGTCAAAGGTTCCGTTTCCCCGACCGGCGATGCTTCCGAGCAACGCGTCACCGGTTGTGCCGCAGCTGAAATAACTGTTGGTCAGGCGAAAGTTTTTAACGGTGCTCCCAATCATCGTTTCATAAAAGAAGCCTGACTGTCCGCTTCCTTTGGCATAAAGACCGCTGACGGTATGTCCCTGCCCGTCGAAGGTTCCGCCGAATTTTCTGATCGGATACCATTTAAGGGATGGAGGATTAGACTCCCACGAGGCGGCGTTGCCGCTGTTGACTGTTATATCCGCACCGAGCTTGATGGTTTTTCCCGTAAAATCGGTTCTTCCTGAAATGAGATAAAAGCCATATAAATCTTGTTGGTTTTGTATGACAAATTCCGGCGCGCTCTCATCATACCAATCCAAACTAAACGCTCTTGCCTGTCCGGTTAAGTCGGGAAATTCGTCCGCGAAATATCTCAGGATCGGCGTTCCTCCCAGAACCACCGTCCAGTATTTCTCAAAATCAAAATTCAACCATTGATATCCGCCATAGCCGGTAATGAGGTCGCCGTCAACCTCCAGCGGACTGCCGGTAATGGTTCCAATCGCTCCGTTTTTACCGACGGCCGGTTCATAGCAAGCCAGAGAACCGTATGTATTCTTAAATTTCGCCGTGGAATTCAGGTAAGCCACTCCAATGGCCGAGCCGGTATAATTAATATTTTGAGTTGTAATTTTACCCGCGCTCAGGCAGTCCGTCGCAATCAAATTCGCGCCTGATTTTTCCAAATCTCCGCACAATCCGGCGACTCGGGCGCCACCAAGATCATAAGTGCTTATGATATTACCTGAAAAGAGACAATTTTCCATTGTCAGGGTTCCGCTACTCACATGGTCAACAAGACCGCCGGCACTTTTGCCGGCAATACGAATGGTTCCGTCAAACCAACACTCCCGGAGATTTACCGGTAACTTCACTGAGCTGACGAGCCCCGCGCAATAATCTAAACCGCAATCCAAAATCGCGTTGCTGTATATTCTCTGAAATGTACCGCCTCCGCCCGTTGCGATGCTGGCCGTTCCGGCACCCCCGATGGTAACGAAGTAACTGTTTACAAGTTTAAAGTCCTGAATCACACTGCCGCTCTTCGCGTCCGCAAACAAACTTACGGCGGTGTCGACGCCTTTCCCGTAAATACCACTGATCGTGTGTCCTTGCCCGTCAAACGTACCCGCAAAGCCGGTAATCGGATACCATTTACGGGTGGGAGGGGCAGACGCCCATTTGTCGGCGTCGCCCGTATTGACGGTAATATCCGCGCCAAGCTTGACGATTTTACCTGCAAAATCATTGGAATGGGCATTGGAACGCGCCGCCAGCTCATAAAGCTGATCCGCGGTTGTTATGATATATTCTTCGCTGTCTCCCATAACATTTCCACCTGAGTCCGCTGGCTCTGTATCAGACCCGTTTCCGGACAGCAGCAACCAAAGAGCGCCGAACCCCACGGTCAGCGCCAGCGCCGCGGACAATATGATAATTAAAATCCCGCGCTTCTTCCCTGCCGTTTTATCCTTTTGGGCCGTTCTTTCTGTAAGCTCATTCATTATTTTCATCCCTTCTGAAATTATCCCTTTACAGAACCAATCATAACGCCTTTTTCAAAAAACTTCTGAATAAACGGATATATAACAAGCACAGGAACGGTCGCCACCACAATCAACGAATACTTCATGACATCAGCCGAACCCGCTAACTTGGCCAATATCGCAGAGTCCTGAATTTGTGTCGCGTCAACCTTAGACGCATTCAATATTTCACGAAGTATGAGCTGAAGGGGATAAAACTCCCTGCTGCGCAGATAAATGAGCGGCGTGAAATAGGAATTCCAATGCCCCACTACATAGTAAAGCGTTATAACTGAAATAATGGCTTTAGACAGCGGGAGGACAATTCTAACCAGATAGCCGACATCTGAGATGCCGTCAATCTTTGCCGACTCTAACAGCTCATTCGGAATTGAGTTTTGGAAGAAGGTTCGCATAAGTACCATGTTATAAATGCTGATGGCGCCGCTGAGCAGTATAACCGTGCGCGTATTGGTTAACCCAAGATTGGACATCAAAACGTATGTCGGAACCAATCCGCCCCCGAAGAACATCGGAATCATGAAGATAATCGTAAAAAACTTCCTGCCCTGAAACGTTTTACGCGAAAGTGGATACGCGGTCAAAACGGTAAGCGACAAATTGATCAGTGTTCCCACAACCGTGTAAAATATTGTATTCATATATCCTGTCCAAACCGAGTTGTTCGCAAAGACAATCTGATAACCGTTCAGACTGAATTCTACAGGCCAAAGCATTACCCTCCCTGACGTCACCGCGTTCCCTGATGAAAAGGAACTGGAAAGAACATAAATCAACGGATAAAGAACCAACAGCAGAAAAGCGGTAAGAATCACCGCCACAGCGCCGTGGAATATCCGATCTGAGCCGGTAATCTTTACGTGCCTGCTCTCATTCTTTATCTTCATCATATACCGCTCCTCAAAACAGCGAAACGTCATCGCTTGTCATTTTTTTGCATACATAGTTCACAATCAGCAACAGAACCAAATTGATCACATTATTGAACAACCCTACGGCCGCGCCGTATGAAAAATCCCGAAAACTCCCCATGCCTACTTTATAAACATAAGTGGAAATAACCTCTGCGGTTTGAAGGTTTACGCCGGTCTGCATCAGGTAAGCCTTTTCAAATCCTACAGATATGATACTGCCGCAGCGCAAAATCAGCATGATGCAGATTGTCGGCAAAATCGCGGGGAGATCCACGTGTAAGACGCGCTTGAATCTGGACGCCCCATCAATCTGGGCCGCCTCATGAAGCTCGGGAGAAACGGAACTGAGGGCAGCTATGAAAATAATGGAATTCCACCCGAGCTGCTGCCATACGTCAGACCACACATATATGTGCCGGAACGCGCCCGCGGTACTTCGGAAGTCCACAGGATACCCGCTTCCCCCAAGAAGGTTATATAATCCGCCGTAAACCCCGTTAACCGGACTAAGCACCATGCTGACAAGCGATACCGCCACCGCCAGAGAAATAAAATGCGGCATATAGGAAACGGTTTGGATTAACCTCTTATACTTCTCACGCCTTAATGTATTGAGCATTAACGCAAAAATGATCGGAAGCGGAAATCCGATCGCCAGATTGTATATCGACAAGATAAACGTGTTGGAAAAGACCTGTTTAAATTGACGATTCGTTAAAAATTTTTCAAACCACTTGAGACCGACCCATTCGCTGCCGGTTATTCCGTCCGCCGCGCGATAATTTCGAAATGCCATCTGCAGGCCATACATCGGGCCGTAATGAAAAATCAGAATATAAATCAAAGGAAGTAAAATTAAAAGGTAAAGCTGCCAATCCCTCAAAAAATTCTTCCTGAACTCTTCCGCCCGTATGCCAATCTTCTGACTTTTTGCTTTGGTTAAATCCGCATAATTCAATTTCATAATATAAGTCCTTTCTTATTTGTATGAAAAAGGTGTTTTCGTTGTATTTCATTTCACAGAATAAACAAAGCATATCGAAAGTATAGCATCAATAAAACACTTTGTCAATAACAAATTTGCCAATCGACAGCATGTTATGTACAATTAATTGGAAATTTTATCCTTAAGGTTCATTGCGGGCTGTAAAAGCAATAGCTTCCCGCGTTTACTGTGCGGGAAATGCCGTCAATTACAATCTCCGCTTCTACGGGAACGGTGATTTCATAGCGCCAAAAATCATTGAATTTTTTCCACCGAGAGCTGATGTGTCCGCATCTGGTGTCCAGTTCAGCTTTCAGCCAATCCAGCCGCTTGTCGGGCACGGGAGCGATTTTTACCTTGGCATAGCCCGGATATTCTTCTGTTGTACGTATTCCCGCCGCCACGGTGTATACCCAATCCGCCACGGAACCGTAAGCGTAATGATTGAAAGAATTCATGTCCGCGCTCCAAAAATCACCGTTTTCCATTATGCCGTCCCAGTGCTCCCAGATTGTGGTGGCGCCTTTGGTCACGGAATACAGCCAAGAGGGATAATCTTTTTTGAGCAGCAGGGAATACGACAAATCCGCGTATCCGTAATCGCTCAAAACATGAAGCAGATACGGCGTTCCCACAAACCCAGTTTGGAGCCGAACGCCGGATTTTATTATCATCGCGGCCAACTGATCCGCAACTGCCCGGCAATCCTCCGCCAGAAGAAAGTGCGCGGCCAGGACACATTCGGTCTGTGTGTAGTATACGGGAAACGTTTTTTTGAAAGCCTGCACAATATGGTCATACAGCGCTTCATAGTAGGTTACATCTTGCCCGAGTACCTTTCCGGATTTAACGATCAGCGAGGTGGAATATGCGTAAAAAGCGGATGCAATAAGGTCATCTCTGCTGGAGCCTTTATAGCTCCCGGATGGAGCATCCAGTCCTAACCAGTCTCCAAAGTGGTTGCCGCCTGTCCACAGATATTGGTCGTTGGTCACAGCGGTAATGTAAGAAATCCAATTGCACATACAGGTAAACTGATTTTCCAAAACCCGGGGATTGCCGTAAGCCAGATAAAGCTGCCACGGGCAAATGACTGCGGCGTCCCCCCACGCGGCACTGGCATATGGCCGCTGCCGCTCATCAGGGACTACGCTGGAAATATGGCCGTCTTTTCTCTGCTCGACAGCCATGTCATTCAACCATTTTTGAAAGAATTTTTCCACGTCATAATTCAAGCAGGCGGTGCGGATAAACACTTGAGCGTCGCCTGTCCAGCCAAGGCGTTCATCCCTTTGCGGACAATCGGTGGGCACATCCAGAAAGTTGCCCTTTTGCCCCCAGATTACGTTATCGAACAGACGATTCAGCAAGGGGTCAGAGCAACTTAAACGACCGGTTCTTTTGATGTTGGAATGTAAAACAACGGCGGTAAAGTTACCGGGTGTTACAGTGTTGCAACCGCCGGGAAACTGATTGACGCGAATATATCGAAATCCCCAAAAAGTCAGTTTAGGCTCATATGTCTGCCGTCCGTCACGGCAAATGTAATGATACCTGCATTCGGCGGTGCGGTAGTTTTCCGTGTAAAAATTTCCGTCCTTGTCCATAACCTCCGCAAAGGAAAGGTCAACAATATCTCCCTTTTTGGCGTTTACCGCAGTCATAACATATCCGGTGACTTCCTGCCCGAAGTCAACCACGGTTTCCCCTTTCGGAGTTACGAAAATATTTGCGGCGGCAACGCGTTCCTGTTTTCTGACTTCTTCACCTTCCTGCGGAATCAGGGTGTCCGACGGACCTTCAAAGGGTTCCGCGTATTCACAGAAGCAGGGTATGATATTAGCATCATAAATTTCACCATTGTAAATATCAGAGAAGCGTACAGGACCTTGGGATACGCCCCAGGTTTCATCGGAAGCGACAATCTCCTCTTTTCCGCTTTCATATGTAAGGGCAAGCTGCGCCAACAACCCAAAAGGTCTTTCTGTTAAAGTCCGATGTTTTTCGGAAACATCCCAGTTCAACAGGTGGGTATGATACCATCCCCTGCCAACGATGATTTGCAGGTCATTGTGGCGCTTAAGCAGAGCGGTCACGTCGTATTCCTGGTATTGAAGTCTTTTGTGGTATGCTGTCCAGCCTGGAGCCAGAATAAAATCCCCGACTCTTTGCCCGTTTAATTCCGCTTCATAGACACCCATTGCGGTTAAATAAAGCGTTGCTTTTTTCACCGGCTCCGGCAAGTCAAAGCTTTTCAAGTAAACCGGCGGGACATCTCCGCCGCCGTTGGTCGGTTTTAACCATCTCGCAACCCAGTTCATATGCCCATGCACCTAACAAGCACAAAACGCAATGAAAATGCGCACGGGCTCGTTTTTATACCTTTCCTTTTTTCTAATATTTTCAGCTTTGCAATTATCTCCGTTCTTGCGCGTTTTTTGTTGAGTCATTTTGCCATGTTCTTTTTGAAATCAGTCACTTTATCCGTCAATTCGCAAAATCTGCGGTAACAGCCGGCAGCTTTTCGATAATGACCCCCACACCGTCCGGGATTGCAACGATGGTCGCGTTCGGATTGTTAAGTTTTGTTTCGGCAACGCGCAGGGCTTCGTCCAGTGAATGGGCGGGGGTCATGTGCAGAACACGTATCATGTCATCGGGCGCGTCAGACACATAAACGACATCCGCGTGTGACAGCACCCGCGCAAAAATCTGAGATTGCCATTGGTCAATACGCGTGTGGTCGCGCGGGGTACGGCGAAACCTTTCCAAAAGCCTGCCGTGATCTGGTTCCTCCGCAAAGGCGCGCAGAAATTCCTCCCCGCCGTGCCCGTCCTCCGAGCGTGAGAGCATAATAATCACACCGCCCTTGCGTACGGTTACTTCCGCCGCCGTCATGCCCTTAACCGTTTGGTAAACGTTCTGGTCAAGAGGATAGCCGCCGTTTGTAGTGACGGAAATATCCGCCTTAACCGCCTGTGCGCCGCAGCGCTCCCGCAGAAAATAGCATCCGGTTTCGTGAGCCTTTATACAGTCCCCGGCAACGGCGTAAACAACCCGCTTTTGCGCGTTTAATACAACGTTGCAAATAAAAGACAGCCGCGCCGCCCGGGCGGCAAACACCATATCCTCATGAACCGGGTT
>JAISRF010000233.1 GCA_031273775.1 Oscillospiraceae bacterium | reverse complement strand
TGCCCCCCGGGGACACGGCGCTGTTTTACGCCGCGGCCAGGCTGATTCTGAAGGGCGGCGATGACACGGTGCAAAGCCAGATAAGCGTTGCCCAAACACCCGCTCTTGCGCCGCGCCGAATCAACCTCAAACAGGACGGTTACGGGTTCCCCGCCGTTCAAAGAGAAGCCGGGCTCGCTTTCGATAACGGTCTCGGCGGATTCACCGCCGACGGAAAGGAATACGTGATTCAACCGGGCGCGTTCCGGAACACACCGGCGCCGTGGATCAACGTCATAGCCAACCCGCGTTTCGGGTTTACGGCCTCCGAATCGGGTTCGGGTTACACCTGGTACGAAAACAGCCACGAATACAGGCTGACGCCTTGGGCAAATGACTCCGTATCGGACAGTCAGGGAGAAATATTTTACCTCACGGACACAGAAACCGGTCTCAGCTGGACGCCCACCATGCTGCCGGTGCGGGAGGACGGCCCGTACAAAATCCGTCACGGGTTCGGGTATACGGTTTATGAGCACACCAGCCACGAAATTGAGCAAACGCTCACCCAGCACGTACCGGCGGAGGATACGGTTAAAATCAGTACGCTGAAAATCAAAAACCTCTCCCCCGCCCCGCGGACGCTGTCGGTCACTTATTATGTCAGGCCGGTGCTTGGGGTCAGCGACCGGGAAACAGCGCCGCATATCCGCACCGTCAAAACTCAAACGGTCGCCCTGCTGGCGGAAAACCCTTACAATGAGGTATTCCCCGGGAGAGTGTGCTTTCTTCATACCTCAGGGAAGGAAATCACCGTCACCGGTAACCGTCTGGAATTTTTCGGAGAAGGGGGCGCCTCCGCTCCGGACTGCCTGTATCGCGCCGAACTGTCCGGCGAAACCGGCACAGGCTTTGACCCCTGCTGCGCTCTGCGGGTAAATATGACGCTTTTGCCGGGCGAAACAAAAGAAACTGTGTTTCTTTTCGGAAGCGCCGAAAACGCATGGGAAGCCGAAACTCTCGCGGAAAAATACGCCGATGCGTCCGCCGCGGGTCAATCGCTTAAACGGGCGCGGGCATTTTGGCGCGACAAACTGGAGAGAACAACAGTGTCCACCCCCGACGCTTCCATGAACCTTATGCTAAACGGTTGGCTGCAATACCAGATGATATCTTGCCGTTTGTGGGCGAGAACGGGGCATTATCAGTCCGGAGGCGCGTTCGGCTTCCGCGACCAGCTTCAGGATTCCCTGTCCGCGGCCGCGTATTGGCCGGAGCTGACCCGGGAACAAATCCTCCTGCACGCCCGTCATCAATTCACCGGAGGCGACGTCCAGCACTGGTGGCACAGCCCACAGGGAAAAGGGGTGCGCACCAGAATTTCGGACGATTTGCTTTGGCTGCCGTACGTTACGGCGGAGTATGTCCGTATCAGCGGGGATGAGAGTATCCTTTTGGAAGAAATCCCCTTTCTCGAGGCGGAAGAATTGGCCGAAACCGAAACCGAACGATACGGGGATGCCGTGACGTTGGGTGAAAGCGCCACCCTTTACAAGCACTGCGTTCGCGCGGTTGAAAGAGCGTTGAAATTCGGTTCGCGCGGACTGCCGCTGATGGGCGGCGGAGACTGGAATGACGGGATGAACGCGATCGGCATAAACGGACGCGGCGAAAGCGTATGGCTCGCCTGGTTTTTGATTTCCGTCCTTGACCTGATGCTGCCGTTGTGCCGCCGGCAAGGCGATGGCGAAAGGCTGGGTCGCTACGCCGCAATACGCGACAATCTGCAAGAGGCGGCAGAAAAATCCGGCTGGGACGGCGGCTGGTACCGGCGTGCTTATTTTGACGATGGTATGCCGCTCGGTTCCTCTTCCTCGGGTGACTGCAGGATTGACGCAATCGCGCAGTCATGGGCTGTTCTGTCCGGGGCGGGCGATAAAAACCGAGCGCGAAAGGCAATGGACATGTTGGAGGAATACCTTGTGTCCAGAGAAGACGGGCTGATTAAGCTGCTCACTCCGCCCTTTGATTCCGGGACATCGGAACCGGGGTATATTAAAGGGTACGTTCCGGGCGTACGTGAAAACGGCGGTCAGTACACACACGCCGCGGTATGGGCGGTCATGGCCTTCGCCAAGCTGGGAGAGGGCGGCAAAGCGGCGGAGTTGTACGCCCTAATCAACCCGGTCAATCATACAAAAAATCAAAGGGAATGTTCAAAATACAAGCTGGAACCGTATGTGATGGCGGCGGACGTTTACGCCGCGCGGCCGCACACGGGGCGCGGCGGGTGGTCATGGTACACCGGCGCCGCCGGATGGATGTACCGGGCGGGCGTGGAAACCATACTGGGTCTGCAAAAAAACGGCGATTCGCTTACCTTTGACCCCTGTATTCCCCGCGAATGGAAGGAATACACCATCACGACCCACTTTCACGAAACCACATACCGTATTGTGGTGCAAAATTTTGACGGGGTTCAAAAAGGCGTTGCCCGGGTTACGTTTGACGGGGAAATCGTAGCAAACCAACAGGTCTCGCTCGTAAACGACGGGAAAACCCATGACATCCGTGTAAGTATGGGAAAATATTGCGTGAATGTTAAAAATTGACTGTTGACTGCATAAGTTTAATAATGATATAATGTGATCTGGAAAAGTGGTGTTGTTTGTTGAAAAAACACTCTTTGTGTGATTTGTGTAAGATATGGATGAGCGGGCTCTTTGCCGCGCTTACTACGGCGGCGCTGTTGCTTGCCGCGTGCGTACCGCCCTTTCCGGACGATGGCGGCGAATGGATCATCGGGGGAAACCGATGCGGAAAGCTACGTGACCCAACCCTCTTTTTCATTGCCGGAATTCACCGAAAGCTCCGGTGACGGCGATTCTTCGTTGGGCACCCCCACCTCTTCTTCTGACGAAACCTCCTCTGTTTCCGCCTCTTCCTCCAACGTTTCTTCCTCCAATGCCTCTTCCTCCAATGTCTCTTCCCGCGACGCCTCTTCCGCCGCCGCGTCAAGCGCCGCGTCAAGCGCCGCGCCCTCCGCGCCCCCGGCGGTTCCCGAGCCGTCCCCCGGCACGGAAATGCGGGCGGCGTGGATTTCGTTTTACGACCTCTCCGCCGCCGCGGGAGAAACCGGTTCAAAGTCCGCCGCCAAATTTAAGAGAAATGTCCGCCAGATGTTTGCGGATGCAAAAGCCTTAAAAATGACCGACGTGGTGGTACACACGCGCGCGGAAAGCGACGCGTGGTACCCTTCGGCCTATTTTCCCTGGGCGACATCTCTGACCGGTCAATTGGGCAAGGATCCCGGCTTTGACCCGCTGGCCTTTATGGTGACCGCCGCCCATGAGCTGGGTTTGAAATTCCACGCGTGGATTAACCCTTACCGCGTGAAGCTCTCTTACCACGGCGACATCAACAGCCTGGCACCCTCTAACCCCGCCCGCATTTGGAAAACCGATACCGACCCGTCCAACGACCATTGGGTGTTCCAGCGAGAAAACACGCTTTATTACAACCCCGCGGTCGTTGAAGTACAGAATCTCATTATAAACGGCGTGCGGGAAATTGCCGCCCGGTACTCTGTGGACGGCATCCACTTTGACGATTATTTTTACCCCGACAATGACGTGGACATAGACAAAGCCGCCTACGCCGCCTACGCCGCCGAGACGCTAAAGCCCCTTTCCCTTGATGATTGGCGGCGCGCCCATGTGAGCGCGCTGGTTTCGGGCGTCTACGCCGCTGTTAAAGCCGCCGACCCTAAAAAGCTGTTTGGGGTCAGCCCCGTAGGAAACCTGGACAATGTGCGCCATAAACTGTATGTAGACATCGATCGCTGGCTTGCCAATAAAGGCTATGTGGATTATATTGTCCCGCAGGTTTACTGGGGCTTCAATTATCCCGAGGAGCGCTTCCGGTTTGACCTCTGCTGCGCCGAATGGACGGCGTTGGTCAAGGAACCTTCGATTAAGCTGTACTTCGGGCTGGCGGGGTACAAAATCGGCACCATAGATGCCAACAGCAGCGAGTGGATTGACCATCCGGATTTATTAAAGCGTCAGGTTGAATTTATTCGCACCATCTCCCAATGCAGCGGCTTTATGGTTTATTCCCTTGCGAACCTGACGAAAAGCGACCCGTTACATACCGAGGCAAGGAATCTGTTTTATTCGGTCATGTAGGGGCGGAGCTTAATGTCCGCCCGAAACGCGGGTCAATTGCCGTCGGAGCCTCGCGAATTCAATTCTTTATGAGGTGACACAATGTTTCATCCGCGTCAAGATTCCCGACATTCCCACCTAAAGGGTATCCGACCAGGCAGATGGTGGGGCAAAAAATCCGTCCTGATAACCGCCGTTTCGCTCGCGCTGATTTTGGCGATTGCCATATCCGCCGTCACGCTGGAGGGCCGCTCAAAGGCGATTTCCTCCTTCTTTGCCATGCTATTCACCCCGCCGGTTTCGGACAGCTCGCAAACCGAATCGGGCGTTTTGAACGTGACCGCCCCGGATTCCGCCGGCCAGCCCTCTTTCGCCAGCGCGGCCGGTGACAGCGGGGACGCGGATACATACGTACCTTTTTCCCGCCCGGACACCGTTCGCGGAGGATGGCTGGTACCCGGCACGGATTATTCTGTCCAGAACCCCGATACCGCCCGCGCGGACGTTGAAAAAGGCATAAACGCCGCGGTCGAATACGGTTTTAACACCCTGCTTGTGCCCGTTTCAACCGAAGGGAAGGCGATTTTTCAGAGTTCCTCGCTTTATACCGCCCGACTGTTCGATTACGACCTTTTCTCGGACATCCTCCGGGCCGCGAAAGCGGAGAACCTGTACGTTTACGCTGTGGTCAACGCACTTGAAAACGCGGACGGAACGCCACTGAACCCCGCCGACGCGTCCGCGCTTTCCGAACGCGCCTCCCGGCTCGCCGATTTTGCCTCCGCTTATCTGATCGACGGCGTGTTCTTCGACGGCTACTATTATAACAGCACCGACTTTTCCTATGCCGATTATCTGAAAGCCGGCGGGATGGGTGTGGACGCATACAAAACCGAATGTGTAACCGCGGCTGTGTCCCGCCTGTCCGGCGCGGTGCGCGGTTTAGGCAAAAGCCTTTATGTAGGGCTGATTGCCGACCCGGTTTGGGACACAAAACCGCGCGATGCTAATGGGATTGAGGCATCGGGCTTTACGGCAAAATCGGACGGCTTTGCCGATACCGCCGGGTGGCTCACCGGCAAAATAGCGGATTGCGCCGTGGTAAAGGCGTATACCTCCACGGAAGATTCCGCCCTGCCTTTTGAAAGGGTGGCCGCGTGGTGGGCGGCGGTCGCCGAAACCGCGGGCGCGCCCGTGTACCTTTCCCACGCCGCGGATAAGCTGTATAAGGAGGAAAACGGCTTCAAGAATCCCGACCAGCTGATCAAGCAGCTAATGGCCGCCAAAAACAAACAGCTTTCCGGCAGTGTGTTTTATTCCCTTTCCTGGCTGCAAAAAAGCGTAAACACCACCGCTCTTGTGAAATATTTGGAGGGCGAAATCGCGGACGGGGACATTTTACGGAACCTTGTCATTTCCTCCCCGGAAAAAACGACCTTTACCACCGGCGAATCTAAATTCACCGTCACTGGCGGCAGTGACCCCAACTTTCCCTTAACGCTCAACGGCAGCCCGGTGGAGCGGGCTCAAAACGGCTACTTTTCCGTCAATCTTTCTCTGAACCCCGGCGTGAACACCTTTACCTTTGCGCACAAGAGCAAGCAAACCGTCTTTAACGTGACGTACAACTTCGCGGTTTTGCGCGGGGATGTGGTGCCGGCCGCCGCCGTGAACCTTTCGGGCGGATTCCCCTTTCAGGTAAGCTGCTCCGCCCTGCGCGGGGCAACCGTCACCGCCGCTCTGAACGGCAAAACAATCAGCCTGAAAGCCGCCGATTCCCTCATCAACACCCAGGAAAAGCAATCCGACGACGCCAATAAAATAAACCCGCTGTCCGATTTCGTCACCTTTATCGGTAGCTTTGACCTGCCCGCCGAAACCGACAAGGCGCAGAACTTAGGTCAGGTAAAGTTCACCGCTGCCTACAACGGCGTGACCGGAACCAAAAACGGCGGAACCGTCACCGTAAACAAGGCTTCTCCCGTTGCCCCGGCACCCTCACCTGACCCCGGAATCGGCGAAAACGGCTTGATTTTAGAGGTGATTAAGGAGCAGGGACAGCTTCAGGAAAACCGCAACGATGCCAATTCCCGCCCCACCCTCAACTACGTTCCAAAAGGCACGGTGGACTTTTGCTCCGCCGACTGGCAGCAAATCGGCGAAGACCGGTTTAAGCTTATGCGCTCCGGCTACCGGATGCTTGAAAGCGACAACGCGAATGCCGGCGCGGTGTTCAAGGTTTATAACGGCACACTACCCGGCGCGAATTCCATTACCTTCAACAAACAGGAAAATACCGGCCGGCACACGGCGGTCACCTTTGACGTGCGCTGGAAAGCGCCCTTTACCGTCCAGCTCAACCCCCAGAATTACGCCAATCCTTACCAGTCCGGTTCACCCAATTACAGTGTTTCCAGCCTGACCTACACGTATTTGGACATTACTTTCCTGTACGCCGACAGTACACAGGGCAAGCCGGATTTTGAGGAAAGCGCCGTATTTTCAGATGCTCAGTGGATAAACGACGGCGGCAAGAATGTGCTGCGTCTTAACTTAAAGCGTGAAGGCCGGTTTTACGGTTGGGGCGCGTCTTACAACGCCGCCGGGCAGTTGGTGTTCACGTTCCTTAACCCCGCTCAAACCCCGGAAGGCCGTCTGGAAGGCACAAAAATTCTGCTGGATCCCGGCCACGGCGGCAGTGATTCCGGGGCGGTGGGCGTCGGCGGAAAGGAAAGTGCCAGTACGCTCGCGCTCTCCCTGAAGGTGCGGGACAAACTCCGCGCTCTGGGCGCCGAGGTGGTCATGCGCCGGGAAAGCGACGTGTTTATGTCGCTGACCGGCATCACCAACCTGATACGCCGCGAAAAGCCCGATATTTTCATCTCGATTCACCGCAACGCCGCCAGCACCACGGCGCGCGGCTATGAAAACTGGTATTTTTACCCCTTTGCCAAACCACTTGCCAATTACATACGGACGGAATGTGTGAAGACCTTTACCCCCGACCGGAATGTCAGTCAAGGCAAGGAATATTACCCGTTTTTTGTGACCCGCGTTTCCGATTGTCCCTGCGTTTTAACGGAAAACGGCTTTATAGACAACAACTTAGACTCAGACATTATGATAAATAAAAACGATGAAACCGCCCAAAGAATTGTGGACGGGATTAAAAATTACTTTAACTGGGTGAAAAGTTAATGCTGAATGCCAAATGCCGAATGCCGATGTTTTTGTTTGTGTGTACCGGAAACACCTGCCGCAGCCCTATGGCGGCGGCGATCGCAAAACAACTTGTCCCGGACTGTGAGGCTCACAGCGCGGGGCTGGCGGTATGCGGGAACGCGGCCTGCGAAAACGCCGCCCTTGCCGCGGCGGAGATAGGCGCAAGCCTTGACGGGCACAAGCCTAAGCAAATCAGCGGGGACGAACTTACCCGCGCGGACAGAATCTTCTGCATGACCGAAAGCCACCGCGCGGCGCTCCTGCGGTTGGGCGCGGTTCCTGAAAAAATCACCGTGTTAAATGTTTCAGACCCCTTCGGCGGGGATTTGAATACATATCGTGAATGTCGTGACGAGCTGGCGGAAAAATTAAAAAATTTTTTAATTTATCACGCGTAATGTGTGAATTGTCAAAAAGTGGGTTTGCCAAAATGAACAGCGGAATCACCCTCCGCTCTCTTGCAGCCGCCGATCTGCCGGCCGTCGCCCGTCTGGAGCGGCTCTGTTTTTCGCAACCGTGGACGGAGAGCGCGCTGCAAAGTGAGCTGGAAAATGGTTGCCTATTTTGGGGAGTGGTTGCGGACAGAACCGCAAGGGCAGGCATAAAATCCGCCCCCGCGCAGGTCACAGATACGTGTTTGGCGGGTTATATCGGCCTGAAAATTGCCGCGGACGAAGGGTACATGGGCAACCTCGCTACCGCTCCGGACTTCCGCCGCCGCGGCATTGGCAGTATGCTGGTCAGCGCTGTTTTGGAGTACGCCAAAAAGAAGCGCCTTGCCTTTGTCACGCTGGAAGCACGCGTTTCCAACGCCCCCGCCCGCGCGCTTTATGAAAAAAAAGGCTTCACGCTTATGGGAATTCGCCCGGGTTTTTATTCAAACCCGGGTGATGATGCCGCGATTTATACTTGGAAAGGTTGAACCGGCGTTGCTTATTTTGGCCATCGAAACCTCCTGTGACGAAACCGCCGCCGCTGTGGTGCGCGACGGACGGTTTACCTTGAGCAGCACCGTGGCGAGCCAAATGGAGGAACACCGTCTGTACGGCGGCGTGGTTCCGGAAATTGCGTCCCGCCGCCACGCGGAAGCGCTCTGCGGCGTCACCGGGCAGGCGCTGGACACGGCGGGCGTTTCACTTGCTGAAATCGACGCGGTGGCGGTTACCTTTGCGCCGGGATTAATCGGCGCGTTGCTGTGCGGGGTGAACTTTGCCAAGGGGCTGGCCTTTGCCGCCGCAAAACCCCTCGTCCCCGTCCACCACATTAAGGCGCATATCGCCGCCAACTACCTCGCGCATTCCGAACTGACCCCGCCTTTTCTCTGTCTGACCGTTTCAGGCGGCCATACCCAAATTGTCGAAGTGCCGGGCTACACCGAATTCCGTACCATCGGACGCACACGGGACGACGCGGCGGGCGAATGTTTCGACAAAACGGCGCGTGCTTTGGGGCTACCCTACCCCGGCGGAGTCTTTCTGGACAAACTGGCCGATTCAGGCGTCAAATCAACTTACGCGCTCCCCAGTCCAAAGGTGGAAGGCGCGCCTTACGATTTTTCTTTTTCAGGCCTGAAAACCGCCTGCCTCAATATCATAAACAACGCCGCCCAAATGGGAAAAGAAGTAAACAAAGCCGACTTGGCAGCCGCGCTCCGTGCCCGCGTCTGTGATCTGCTGATTGACAAAACCCTTGCCGCGGCGGGGAAATTGGGATGCAAAACCGTGGTGGCCTGTGGCGGCGTTTCCGCCAACAGCGAGCTTCGCCGGCGGTTTCCGGAGGAATGTGAGCGGCGCGGGCTCGCGTTTTTTGCCCCGCCTCCCGAACTGTGCGGGGACAACGCCGCCATGGTGGGCGCCGAGGGTTATTATGAATTTTTGGCGGGGGTCACGGCGGACGCCGGTTTAAATGCCTTGGCGGCAATGCCGATATGAAATACATCGCCGCAAGCAGCGGTGTATTTGACCCGAAGAAAATAAAACAAAGGAGATGGCGCGCTTGGGAAAGGTTTTTCGTGACCAAAACGTGCTGGACGCGTTCATGACGCGAGTGGCGTTTATCTTTTCAAAATTCGACCATATTGTAGTGGCTTTTTCCGGCGGCAAAGATTCCGGGCTGATGCTTGAACTGCTTCACCTGTATGTAGAGGAGCACAGGCCGACCGCGCGGGTATCGGTTTATCATTTGGATTATGAGGGCAACTACCAGTATACCATTGACTACGTAAACCGTTGCATGGGGAAATATCCTGGCTTTGATTATTATCACCTGTGTATGCCCATTTCCGCGTCCTGCGGCGTATCCATGTTTCAATCCGCCTGGGTGCCGTGGAACCCGCTGGAGCGTGACATATGGGTGCGGGAGATGCCCAAGGGCGCAATCAATAACGACAACCACAGCTTTGACTTTTTTGAAGCCGGCATGTCCGATTATGTCTTTCAAACAAAATTCGGGCAGTGGTTGCACGAAAAAAACGGTGCTACGCGGACAGCCGTGCTGGTGGGAATCCGCGCGCAGGAAAGTCTCAACCGCTACCACGCGGTAACCCGTGGCGCCGGCGGGTTTGAGGGGATCAGTTACAGCACGGAAATTTTCCCGGACATTTACAACTTTTACCCAATTTACGACTGGTCGCTGGAGGATGTCTGGATCGCCAACCACAAATTCGGTTTCGATTATAACCGCTTGTACGATTTGTATTACCTGGCCGGCGTCACTCTTGCGGATATGCGGGTGGCCAACCCGTTCCATATTTGCGGCGTCGACACCCTAAAGCTATACCGCGCCATTGAGCCCAACACCTGGGGGAAGTTGATAGGTCGGGTGAACGGGGCGAATTTCGGGGCGCTTTACGGCGGCACCAAAGCCATGGGCTACAAGGCGGTTTCGCTTCCCCCGGGGCACAGCTGGAAAAGCTACACCCGGTTTCTGCTCAATACGCTCCCTAAACAAACCGGCAATATTTACAGGCGGAAATTTGCGGTTTCACTGGATTATTGGCTGAAAAAGGGTGGCGCCCTGCCGGCTCAGACTGTAAAAAACTTGCTGGACTCCGGCGTGCGGTTAGAGCGGCTGGGAAAACCGCAAAGCCCCCGCAAATACAGCGGCGAGTTTGAACTGGTGCGCTTTTTGGAATACCCGGACGACGTGCGAACAAAGGATTTCCGGCTGGTTCCCAGCTACAAGCGGATGTGCGTGACCATTCTAAAGAACGACACCTCTTGCAAATATATGGGGTTCAGCCAAACGAAAGACGAACTGGAAAAGCAAAGAAAGGCGGTTCAAATGTGGGAGAGCATTTTATAAGTCCCGTGTACGATATCCGGCATGTGCCGATGGAAAAAATACAGGCGAACAGCTACAATCCCAACAAGGTTCCGCCCCCCGAAATGAAGCTGCTGGTCAAGTCCATTTTAGAAGACGGGTACACCATGCCGATTGTCTGCTACCATATGGCGGATGTTGACCGGTATGAAATCGTGGACGGTTTTCATCGGTATATGGCAATGAAAACCTGCCCGGAAATCGCCGAGCGTGAGGGCGGTTGCTTGCCGGTGTCTGTGATTGATAAGCCGCTGTCGGAGCGGATAGCCAGTACCATACGGCACAACCGCGCCCGCGGCGTCCACTCCATAGACATCATGGTGGATATTGTAAAACAGCTGACCGAGGCCGGGCTGGGCGACGACTGGATTATGAAAAATATCGGCATGGATGCCGACGAATTGCTGAGGTTGAAACAAATCAGCGGGCTGGCCGCGCTGTTTGCGGACGGGGAATTTTCAAAGTCGTGGGAAAGCGACGGGAAACCATCGGACATCAAGCGCGTAAAATTTGAAGATAATGGGGAACAAAACATGGATGTCGCGGATATTTTTTTTTAAGCACAGACTCGAAAGCGATTGGCCGGAGACTGAAAAACCTACGTGAACACAGCGAGCTTTCACGAACCCAATTCGGCAAACTGTTCCGCTCTGTGGAAAGCACGGTATGCGAATGGGAAAACGGACGGTGCGTTCCCCGGCTGGCCAAGCTGGTGAACATATCCGCCTGCTTTGGCGTATCGCTGGACAGCATCCTGTGCGGCAGACCCGCGTACGGAAATGAGCTGGAAGCATTGGTATGCGCGACCCAAGAACCGGCGGCGGCACAAAGCGGCTCCAATTATATGAGCGCGGGCAAACTGCTCCGCCTGTTCCAGACCCTGCCCGACCGCGACAAAGAACGTCTGGCGGGATATTTGGATGCCCTTTGCCGGGAAAACGCGCCCCCTCTGTCACCCGCGGGTGACCTGCCCCCCGCAAGCAAAGGGAACCGGGGACGCGCGGCAAATTTGTAGAAAGATGTATGCTGTAAAGGATGATTGGGAGGCTTTCGCTAAAGTCCTGCCGCCCGAGCGACATGTTATCGGTAAAGCGCAAACCGATTTTTATTGCTTCAAGAGACAGCGCTATCTATATTTAAGTAAACGTTCTCTTCCCTATTTCATTTCGGCCCGGAATGCGGACGGCGATATTCCGAATGCCGACCGGAACATTCTGCTGTAGTATAACCCGTCGTTAAATCCGCAGATTTCCGCAATTTCTTTAATGGGCAGCGAGGTATTGGCCAGCATATTTTTTGAATGCTCAAGCTTTAAATTCAACGTGTATTTCAGCGGCGTTTGCTTCGTAATCGCCTTAAAGATATGCATAAAATACGCTTTCTTAATGCCCGCAATTTGCGTCAGATCCGCCACGCTGAACTTTTTATAGGGGTTCGCGTGGATATACGCTATCACCTTATTTACTCTTTGCAAATTTTTCGGCAGTATATTGTCGCGTGAAACCGCGAAAATCTCATACAAAATATTCTGAAAAATGATGTTTTGCTTCCATTGCCGCATATACGGCTTTTTTATATACACCTCATGCATCTCGCGCCAAAGCCTTCTTATCTGAATGGATACGTCAACATGCGACCTGACGGGGAGCGGCAGCCTGCCGCCTTTGCCGGCCAGATCAAAATGCGCCGCGTAAAAGATCATAAAATTCGTTTCATCGGTATTCAGCGCATGTATTAAGCCCGGGGGAAAATAGAGAATATCATTTTCTTTTAAGGGATAGTTCCTGTTTCCGACTGTAACCGAGCCTTTGCCCGCGGTAATCAATACCAGCTCATGATCTTTAAGGGCTCTCGTGCCGACTTTCCAGCCCTTATACGTTTGCCTGTCGATCACAAAGCTGACGTCGGGATAAATACACTCCATGATACCGCCTCCGGTACCATTATAAAATCAATGAACGGATAAGTCAATAAATAAGTGGACTTTTGTCCATGTTGCATATTATATGGTATTTCTTTTCCTGTGTTTTTTTTGTATAATAAAAAAAACAAGGGAGAATGCCAGGTATGATATGGAGCAGGGAAGATTATATAGCCCATATGAATTTCCAATATACGGGAAGGGAAATGTTTTGTGAGCTATTCGGACTTTTGATAGGCCTTGACAAACAATGGAGAAGCCAGGGCGCATCGGCAAAGGAGCTTGATTTGTCGGCATTCGGCTGGGATCATGTCCCGTTAAAAGTGGTACCGGCAAATTTCGGCGTCCTGTCGGAGCTGGTGCCCCGGGTAATTGAGGACAACGGGGAATTCCGCATCACAACCGACAATCTGGGAAGAAAAATGAAGCTCTGCAAAGAAAGCGCCACCATACCCCTTCCCATGGACTACCCGATCAAAACAATGGACGACTGGCTCGGGATAAAGCATTGGTACGAATTCCGGGAAGACCGGATCGACAGGGAAAAACTGTCGGAAATAAAAAAAGCACAGGAAGAGGGGTATTTGATCATCGGATCAATGCTCGGCGGATTTGACGAGCCCCGGCAGCTTATGGGCGAGGAAGAGCTTTGCGTTTCATTTTACGAGCAGCCCGAGCTGATAGAGGATATATTGAATACCATTGCCGATACGGCTTTGAAAATCTACGACAGGGTGCTGGACGTTGTTTCAATCGATAATTTATGCGTACATGAGGATTTGGCGGGCAAGTCGGGTCCTCTTGTGGGTCCTAATCTGATCGGCAAATTCATCAAGCCGTACTACAGGAAAATATGGGACGCGGTTTCCTCAAAGGGCTGCACGATTTTTTCACAGGACAGCGATGGGAACATGAATTCCGTAATAGACGCGTTTTTGGACTGCGGTCTTACGGCCATGTATCCCTGTGAACCGCAGGCGGGAATGGATATCGTGGAAATCCGCAAAAAATACCCCGGGCTGGCGTTGAAAGGCGGTATAGACAAGTTTGCGCTCAGAGGCGATAAAGAGGATATCCGCCGGGAGCTCGAATATAAAATGGGCGGTGTTACAATGGGCGGCGGAACCGTATTTGCTTTGGACCACAGAATCCCCGATGGGGTTTCGATTGAAAATTACCGCTTTTACGTAAATCTCGGACGTGAAATTCTGGGCTTGCCGCCGTTCAGCAGTGAAAGCCATTTCACAAGAATGGCGTTTTAATCAAAGCGGCAATGTACATAACGCTAATTTCATTACAAATTAATTACGGCATATCATCCGTTTTCACTTCTTTACCCGCGACCAGATCGACCGTTTTTTCAAGAAGCTTCGCTGCCGTTTTGTAGTCCGCCAACGCGTAGCCCTGCCCGTTGACGACCAGCAGGGAACGTAAATCGCTGTAGTGGTAAAGCGTGAGCACATCCGGTGTTCTGGAGCCGTTTGAATACTCAAAGGTGATGGTCATTTCGGGAGCGCCGGATATTTTATAATCCAGCCCCATCTCCTTCGCGGTCATCCCAATCACGCATTGGTACAGGCGCTTAAAATTGTCCACGTCCAGAGCCTGTCCGTCAAGGGAAACGGCGGTGGTGGAAAGGGTGCTGGAATCGTCCGAATTTTCTGCCGCGTTGGTAACTTTGAACACCTGGCTTGTGCCCTCGGAGGTAATAGTCAGCGTCTTCACGTCCACAATGTTGGCCATAAAAGGCGAGCGGCTGTAAAAATCCTGCTCTGTGTACGCCGGAAAATCCGGGGAAGGCTTTGTGTATTTATAAACCACATCCACGCCCTGTAACATGACGGCGTAGCTGTCCTTGTCCGGACCGTTACCAAATTTCAAAAGAACCTTGGTACTGCCGATTTCGTATTCCAAAACGGTATACGGGTTATCCAGCCCATACGTTTTCAAGTCGGCGGCTGTGGGGCGGACGGTGTAGACCTCAGTCGCGGTAAATCCGGCGGCGAGCGCTTGCAGAAGGGTCGTCATTTTGTTATAATCGACCGCAACGTTCTTGTACACGCCGCTGGTTCGGTTGGGATAAATGTCGCTTTGATTGTACGAAAAGGTGACCGGCTTTAAAAAACGGCTCCCGGAAAAGACCAGTTTATCGTAACTGGTCAGCGTATCTGACGTGAAGTGCTCATCATCGTCACCTTCGGCGGTAACAGCCTGGGTGATGGCGGTATCCACGTAATCGGTCAGCTTTCCGCCGAAGGTTTCAACGGTATACGTTTCAACCAGATATACCGTGTCGCTTTCATCCTGCCGGACATACCGACCCTCGCCGGTGGGGGATTCCCTGCCGATTTTGAGGTTGTAGCTGCTGCCGTCGGTTCTTGTGACGGTCACCGCGGCATATGGATCCTCCAGGCCGTAAGGCGTGAAATCCTCAGGCGTGAATTTGGCGGTCGCCGTCATTTTCACCGCTGCGGAGGCCACAGAGCTGATGGTGTAGCTGCCTTGCGGTATACCGCTTAACTCATCCACCTGAAATTCAGGCGCGGATTCGCTTGAATCGGCGCTTGCGTTCGTTTCCGGGGGTTTGCGGGAAAAATGCAGGGTACCCCCGGCGTTTTGAACGATAAAGGTTTCCACCGCGTTCAGATCCTCGCTGAGCGCCGTAATGGTTTCCGATTCCGTTGCCTCCGATTCCGCCGGTTCCGGGAAGAAATACCGCGCCGTAAAGAAACCGCCAATCAGCAAAGCGACCACAAGAACCCCGGACAGGAGCGGTGCTAAAAACGCTTTTTTTTCTTTATGTTTTTTGGGCTTTTTTTTCGGGATTCCGGACTTTTCGGCAAAGATGGTGGAGCCGGTTTCTAAAAAGGGCTCGGCTTCCTCTTTAGGCTTCTCCGGATCTTCGAGCCGGGTTTCTCCGTAATACTCCGGTTCAGCGCTTTCCGGATCTTCGTAAAGAATCTCTTCATAATATTCCGGTTCCGAGCCGGCTCCGCCCGCCGGAAGATTTTCTTTGTTTTCCTCGCTCACAGACGCTTCCTCCTAATATAAACGCCGATAGCCGCGCCGATAATCAGAATCGGAATCAGCGCCATAAACACAATCGCAATCCAGACCGCGCCCAATTCAGTGGGCGGGGAGAAGGTAACCGCGCTGATGCTTTTCTGTTCAAACTGCATGGAGTCTTCGGCGCGACCGACATACGTGTTCATCATGGCGGTCAGCGCGTCCAGGTTGCAGGTGTTATATGCGGAAGTGACAGCGGACGTAAACATGTCAATTGACGCGCCAACCACTATGCGGGAGGTGAGCGTCTTGTAATTGTCGTTATCGTAGGTGCTTGTTTCTGACACCGAGAGAATACTGTACTCTTCACTTTCGTCCGTAGGCGCGGCCCAGTCTGTGGCGGCGTTCAACGGCTTAACGGCGGAGGTGCCCCGGCTTTTTACAATCTGCGCGGTAGTATAGCCTCCCTGCTCTGTGAAAAGCATACGGACAGGCGCGGCTTTGGACACAATGTAATAAGAGCCGCCGCTGTCGTATTTTTGGGTGTACTGGTATCCGGCGCCCTGGGCGACAAACCCGTCGGCAAGAGCGTACTGTTCGATTAAGCGGTAATTAGCATCCTGCTCATAGATGGTGCCGGGCAGGATTTCGAAGCCCCATTCCGCTAAAAAAGCCGACAAATTCGCGCCCGGCGTACGCCCGCCGCGCGTAAAAAAGTATAATGTTTTGCCCAGTTGACGACCGTTGTCCAGAAAGTCTTTCACTTTTTGGATTTCATCACGGGTGTAGTCGCTGTCGGGGGCGGCGATGATCAGCGCGGAGGCTTCCTCCGGGATGGTTTCGGTCAGCAGATTGGTCACTTCGGTGAATTCGTAATTGTTTTTCTCCAAATTGGTTCGGATATCGCTCATGGGGTCACCGTTGTAAGCCGTTATGACGGCGATTTGGTCGGTTTTGTCGGAAACAACGTAAAAAACAGCGGAGGTGACCGCCGTTTCCACGTTGGAACCGGTAATATAACTCTCGCCGTAATAAGAATTCTGGTCGGTTTCCACCACATACAGGTCGGAAAAGGTCAGCAACCGGCGGCGGACGTTGCCCTCCTCGCCGCTTTCCACCAGAAAATCGCCCACGGAAGGCTTTTCGGCGACAATCTCCGCACCGGCATCCTGCGGATCCACAAACCGAATTTTAATGTTCGAATTGTATTGGTGGTATTGGTTCAAAAGGTCTACGGCTTGCTGAAAATAGGTGTTGGCGTCACTGCCGGAAACACCCTGTGAGTATTGCAGATAGCTGTAATAATAACCACCGACATAATTCTCTTCCGTACACAAAACGGTCACGGTTATGTCCTTGCCCACCGTTTTAATATAATCGGAATTTTCCTTGGAAATTGAATACCGTTTGTCGGAGGTAAAGTCTAACCGGATGGGATACACCTTTTCCAAAACGGTGGCGATGCCCACCACAAAAATTACGGCGATGATAAACAGCGCCGTGACCGCCACGGAAAAGGAACCGAATTTCAATTTTCTCACAAAATTCACAGGTGCGTCCAAAATCTTGTCCGTGTCCCCGGCCGATGAATTTTCAACCGACATCCCGTCTTCGGTTTCAATAAAATCCTCCGCGGTCAGCGGCAATTTATCCTTTTTAGCCATTTACAACAATCCTTTTAATGTAATTGAAAATTGAATTTACGCCCAGCGTTTCTTCTCCAGCACACGGGAGGTCAAAAACAGAAAAATGGAAGCGATTCCCACAAAAAACAGGAAATCGGCGTAGCTGAACTGCCCTTGGGTGAAGGTGGTGTACCGGGTTTGAAACGCGAACAACTCCGCTGCCTCTGAAAGCCAGTCGGCCTTGAACAATCCCACAATGCCGTCCAAAAAGAGCAAGGCGATGGAAATGGCAATGCTGACAATGGCGGCGACCACCTGGCTTTCCATTACGGAGGAAACAAACAGCCCAATGGCAATCAGCGCGGCGGCAACCAGCAACACGCCCAGCAGGTTTCCGAAATAATTCAACAAATCGGGGGCGGCTTTGGCGGCGAACATTACCTCATACACCACCGTTATAATCAGCGAAATTCCGAACACGGCATATGCCGCGAAAAACTTCCCAAACACAATGCCCCACAGGCTAACCGGGGAGGTAAGAAGCAACTGGTCGGTTTTCTGGCGCTTTTCCTCACTGAACAACCGCATGGTCAACAGAGGCGCGGCAATCAGCAAAATGAAAAAAATCATGTAAAACGAGCCACCGATGTCCGCGTAACCGGACTGATAATAATAGGAGAACATATAAGCGGAAAAAAACGTCACCAGCGCCATCACCACATAGGCAATGGGGGACGTGAAATACGCACGGAACTCCCGCTTGAAAATTGCACTCATTTTTCATCCCCGCTTTCTTCGGTTTCAGCTTTTTCGGTTTCTTCCGGTTCCTCGAC
>JAISRF010000172.1 GCA_031273775.1 Oscillospiraceae bacterium | reverse complement strand
CAAAAGCGGTGTGGATTTCCGGGGGAATACTCAGCCGGATTTCCATGCCCGCGTTGGCAAGTTGCGGAAAATGCTCATCCTGTTTTTGAAGCAGGAATTTTTTTAAGTTAACCTCTTCTTTGTTCACTTGAATTGTGGCTGCCGTAAACCGGGAAATATCAAACAGCGCGTCTACCAAGCTTTCCAGTTGCCTGGACTTTTCAAAGGCGATTGCGGCGTATTTCGCGGATATTTCAGGATCGAGCTGTTTTTCGCTGATAAACGCCAAATAGCCGATTACCGAGGTTAGGGGTGTGCGCAAATCATGCGCGATATTAACTATGAAATCGTCTTTGGAACGTTCGGCCTCTTTCAGCTCGTTAAAGCTGCCCTCAATCCGCATTGCCATTTCGTTGATTCCCCGTTCCAAATCGCCCAGAATGTCCGCGTTGTCGCCGGGAAGCGTAACCCTGTATTCGTTTTCACGTATGTCTGAAACAGTCTCGAAAATGGCATTCATGCGGCGCGCCGTTTTCCGAGTGAAGATAAAATTGAGTAAAAACGCGAGCGATAAAATAATTGGCATCGGAACGAACCAAGGGACGGTAGTCCAAAATGTATCGGCAGCGTTTCTAATCCAGATCATATAGCCACGAACACTCGGTATATCAAAAATTTTGTAAATAACATAAAACAAAAATGCGGTCAGAGTAGCCGCCAGTAATAGGCTGACAATAGAAATAAGCATAAGTTTAAGCGTGAACCGCCAGTATTTATTTTTCAACTCAATATTTCACCCACTTTTTTGGCAAATACAACGCTGTTTCCGATAGTTTGCGGCAATATTTACCTTTCAACTTTGTATCCTACTCCCCATACGGTATGAATGTATTTGGGTTTCCGGGCATCGTCGCCCAATTTCTCGCGCAGCTTGCGGATATGCACCATCACCGTGTTATCTTGCTCAAAGGCATTTTCTTTCCATACCCGCTCAAAAATGATTTCTGAACTGAGAACCTGACCCCGGTTTTGCGCAAGCAGCACTAAAATATCAAACTCTTTAGGCGTCAGATTCAGCAGAACGTCGCCTTTCATAACTGTATGCCCCTCAGCGTTAATCACCAAATCCTTTAATACGATTTCTGCGGAATGACCGCCCAAAGGGTTCAACTCGGTGTACCGGCGCATTTGCGCTTTAATCCGCGCCACCAGCTCAAGCGGATGAAATGGTTTTGTAATATAATCGTCTGCCCCGGTCGACAAGCCTTTCACCTTGTCCATGGGCGCGGTTTTGGCGGTGACAAGTATAATAGGGATGTTGGACGTCTGTCTTACGCTTTCACAGACCGCAAGACCGTCAAGCTCCGGCATCATCACATCCAGCACCAGCAGGAATATTTCTTTTTCTTTCAGCAAATTTAAACATTGCCGCCCGTCATATGCCTTCAGAATATCGTAATTTTCGCCCGCGAGGTACAGCGCGATCAGCTCAACAATTTCTCGGTCGTCATCGACAATCAAAATTTTCCGGCGCTCCAATAAAACCGCACTCCTTTTGCAGATTGTATCAGGCAACTCTTAATTTATTATATTTGGTTTCTTAAATTTTTCTTAAAACAAAAGACCGGACGCAAAATCCGGCCTTTGTCTGTTGTGTAAGGTGTGTGCTTACTGCTCTTCTCTTTGCTTCGCAAAGCACTCGGAGCAATAAACCGGGCGATCCTCACGGGGCTTGAAGGGCACCTTGCATTCCACACCGCAGTCCGCGCAGATGGCGGTGTGCATTTCCCTTTCGGGTTTGCCGGCGTTCTTTCGGTTGTCGCGGCAGGCTTTACAGCGCTGAGGCTCATTTACGAAACCTTTGGAGCTGTAAAACTCCTGCTCACCGGCGGTGAACACAAATTCGGCGCCGCACTCTTTGCAGATTAGGGTCTTGTCTTCGAACATTCTTTCTACCTCGCTAAAAAAATTGATTTTGCCCTTGGACGGAATCGCACCGACACCTTTGAAAAACAACGCTCTACTTTAAGCTACGCGGGCACAAACTCAGATTAACAGATGATGGGTTGGGTAGAGAAAACATCTCGTATTCTTCTTCCGAGAGAAAAGGGTGCCGCCCGCAGGCGGCGGGAGTGGTCAAGCCACAGCGGACTTGAGAAGCCGGGTTCTCAGTTTTTTACGGACACGCCACAGAGCGTTGTCCACGGATTTTTCGCTTGCCGAAAGGCGCCGGGCAATCTGGCGGTAGCTCTCCCCCAGCAGAAACCCCGCCAAAACTTTTAACTCGAAAGTTGAAAGCACCGCTCCGATAATGCGGCAAAGTTCCTCCCGCTCCTGTTTTCTGATAAAAATGGCTTCTGGGTCGGTGGTTTCGGGGGATTCGGGCTCGTCCTTCGCCTGAAAAAAATCCAACGAATGGGTCTGAGCAGCGGGCGCGCGTTTTTTCCGCAGAGCGATGCGCGCAAACGAACACATGCGACGGCTGACACAAAGGCGCGCGAATGTGCCAAAGGACGCCAAAAAGCCCGCGTCATAAGAACGCACCGCCGAAAGAAGACCGATAAGCCCCTCCTGAGTAAGGTCGTCCGTTTCAAGACCGCAATTTGAATAGTTTGCGGCACACGCTCGAATGGTTTGAAAGTAACGGGCGGCGAGTACATTAAATGCGTCAGGAGAACCAATCCGGGTCAATCTGACAAGCTGTTCATCGGATAACGCGGAATTACAAGCGGGAATAACGGTTTTTTGCATGAGCACCAATCCATAAACACTGGGTGAACAAAAGCTTACACACGCATTATAGCGTATGAAGTCGGAAATGTCAATAAAAATTTGCAAAGTTTGCAAAAATAAATTTTTCCCGTAAAAAGTTAGATTGACATGTTATCTGATTTGTGATACAATCCGTTCATACATCATTCAAAAGAAGTCAAAAAAGGAATGTTTATGTTTGGGAAAAGCCAAAAGAATGCAGTCGCTGATTATCCTTCTGCTTTGGGACGTGCTTTCTGCTGCGTCTTCTGTGTTGCTCGCAATCCGCGTTAGTGAATCCGAAATTTTCAGTGACCCGAACGAGAGTAAGCGCATTGTTTTTTATGTGCTTTTTGCGGTCACTGTCACCCTTTTTTGCAATATCCTCGTCAACGGATACACCATCAGCTGGCGTCATGTGAGCTTGAGTACGGCTCTTGCCGAATTCGGGGCAGTGGCGGCGGGCTTTTTCGGTGTGTTGATGATGGTTGCGGTGATTCACGAGCCGATTCGCTGGGAAACCGTTCTGTGCTGGGCGGTGTTTGAACTAATCCTGTTGCTTGCCGCGCGGTTTTCGTTCCGGACGCTTTTAGGTATTGCGAAACTGCTGGATATAAAAAAGTATACTGCCGCCAAGAAAATCATCATTTACGGCGCGGGACTGACCGGTCGATTTTTGTTGGACAGCTTGGCGGATAAAACGGACAAGGACAGCGTAGTGGTTTGTTTTCTGGACGATGACCGGGCGCTTGCCGGCATGAAAGTTAAGGGTGTGCGGATTTTTGGAGGCGGCGGTAATCTTGCCGATGCCATCAGGCGGTATTCTGCCCATCAAGTCATTATCGCCATCCCCAGCGCGCCGAAGGAATTAATTGAAAAGGTCATGAAGACCTGCCATTCCCTCAAATGCGAGGTTAAGATGTTCGGATCCATTAACACCGTTGACTTTCAAAGCGCCCGCGTGGTGGATATTAACGTGGAGGATTTGTTGCGCCGCGAAAAAGTGGAACTGAACATGGAGGCTGTGAATCGGTTTGTCAGCGGGAAAACGGTGCTGGTGACCGGCGGCGCGGGTTCAATCGGCAGTGAAATCTGCCAACAAGTGTTGTTTTTAGGGTGCCGACAGCTCATTATTTTCGATATTGATGAAAACGGCTTGTTCGATATTAATAATAAACTTTGCTCAAAGTGGGCGGGGCGGTATTTAACCAAACTCGGCTCAATCCGGGACATTAACCGGCTGGAAGAATTGTTCTCGGAGTACCGTCCGCAGGTGGTGTTCCACGCGGCGGCGCACAAGCATGTTCCCATGATGGAATTGTCGCCGAAGGAGTCGATAAAAAATAACGTATTTGGAACGCTGAACGTAGCGCGAGCAGCCATCCGTCACCACGCGGAAAAATTTATCCTCATTTCCACAGACAAAGCCGTCAATCCCACCAGCATAATGGGCGCCTCCAAGCGGCTTGCTGAAATGGTCATACAAATGTTGAGCGGTGGCACTGAAACCGAACTGGCCAGCGTGCGGTTCGGGAATGTTTTGGGTTCCGTCGGGAGCGTGGTGCCTTTTTTTCAACAGCAAATTTTGGCGGGCGGGCCCGTAACCGTCACGCATCGGGACATGCGTCGGTATTTCATGACCATCCCGGAGGCGGTTCAGTTAGTGCTGGAGGCGGGCGCCATGGCAAACGGCGGTGAAACTTTTGTTCTGGACATGGGTGAGCCAGTGAAAATTTATGATTTAGCCTGCGAGATGATTCGTCTTTCCGGGTATGATCCGGAGGTGGATATTCCCATTACGATTGTGGGGATTCGCCCGGGGGAAAAATTGTTTGAGGAAATCAGCTTCGCAGATGAAAACGTGAATCGAACTGCCAATAAAAAGATTGTGGTACTAAAGCCGACCGCCGATGTATACACGGCGCTCTCTTCGCAAATGCGGGAATTCCGTGCCGTTACGGAAACCGGAACGGAAGAGGAGCTTTTTAAGTTTATCCGCAGGCTGGTGCCGGAATTTAATCACCACGCGGACGACAGATGTTAGATTTTGGAATTCAGCGTATCCCCTGAGCGGTATATTCCCGATTAGCCCTTTTACATCATTTACGAATTTTTTATATTCCCCCCGCATAACAATAGAATGTGGTGCGATTCCGTGGGGATGAATACGGAAAATTTGTGCCAAAACTTAACAAGGATTGGCAATGAATGTGAAAAGGCATACCATGAAGAAAATGTTAACCGGCGCGGTCTGCGTAAGTTTGGCGCTACTTATCCTCTGGCTCTCGCCATTCGGCGCCGCCGATGCTTTCTCGCTGATCCAAAGCGCGGCGCTGTACAGTGCGGGCGGCGTGCTTGGCGGAGGCGGCTTTTACTTTGGCACGAAGCAACCTGCGGAGAGAACCTCACAGCCCACAACTGACGTCCCCTCCGAGGAACACGACCAGTTGCCGGAAACCGGACAACCCGCAAGCGGTGATGATGCCACTTCCGAAACTGCCGCTCCCGCTCCCGCTCCCGCTTCCGAACTGCCGGAAGGTGTTGGATCGATTAAAACCGAAACCTACGGTGCCAGAAGCGCGTCATTCAGCTGGCAGAATGTCATGGTCAGTAACAAAACCACCAAGCCGGATTTTGACATTGAAGCGCTCTTAAAGCTCCGCCCGGATATAAAAATTATCA
>JAISRF010000060.1 GCA_031273775.1 Oscillospiraceae bacterium | reverse complement strand
CGAATTTAATCGTTTTTTACAGGACTTTTCAGGAAATAGGAGACAAAAAAATGAATCGTCAGAGAAATGAACGCCACCATTGTTCTTCGTTTCGGGTTCCGTTTTGAGAAAATACAAACTTAAAATTTTGTCGGTTCTCATTCAAAGGAAAAAGCCCGGAAACCCTGTATAATCAAGGCTTCACGGGCTTTCGCCAGTGGCAGGGGCGGAAGGATTCGAACCCTCAAAAAAGGTTTTGGAGACCTTCGTGATACCATTTCACCACGCCCCTGAATAAAGAAAGGCAATTGTTTGCCGGCTACGCCAGCGGTTTTGGAGACCTTTGTGATACCCTTTCACCACACTCCTGAATATACGAAAGAAGACCTATTCTAAAAAATTGACCGCGGTTTTGGAGACCTTCGTTATACCATTTTGCGGCAAGGAATCTCTCAAACTAAATTCTTAATATGATGTGTGAATTATACAGGCTTGTACTAAAAATGTCAAGTGAATAAGCCTGTTTTTCTTAATTTGTATGATTTTTATGATTTATTTCACATTGATTGGCGAATTTTCCTAATATTTACCGACTTCAAACTCGCTCACTTTTCCATCAGGCGCACCATAACCGCCTTTTGCGCGTGCAGGCGATTTTCGGCTTCCTCGAAAATCTCACCGGCGTATTTTTCAAACACCTCCGCCGTAATTTCCTCGCCGCGGTGGGCAGGCAGGCAATGGAGTACCACGGCGTCCGCCGCCGCATTTTTCATCAAGTTTTCATCCACACAATAACCGGCAAAAGCTTCGCGGCGCTCATTCGCTTCTCCTTCCTGCCCCATGGACGCCCAGACATCGGTAATCACTACGTCCGCGCTCTGCGCCGCCTCTTGCGGAGTGTGAAACGCGGCAAATTCAGCGTCATATTCCGCCGCGAATTCCAGCACGGAAGAATCCGGCTCGTAACCCGCCGGGAACGCAACCGCAACCTCCATGCCAACCTTCAGGCCGCCCACAATCAGCGAGTTCATCATGTTGTTCCCATCGCCGATAAAACACATTTTAAGCCCGTCAAGCTTGCCTTTGAGTTCCCTCACGGTCATTAAATCGGCAAGTACCTGGCAAGGGTGCGCAAAATCGGTCAGGCCGTTAATGACCGGAATGCTGCCGAACTGTGCCATCTGCTCCACCTCACTTTGGGCGAAGGTACGAATCATGACGCCGTCTAAATAGCGCGAAAGCACCCGCGCGGTATCCTCCACCGGCTCACCGCGACCGATTTGCAGGTCGTTGGAGGACAAAAACAGCGCCTGCCCTCCGAGCTGATACATGCCGGCCTCGAAAGAAACCCGTGTGCGGGTGGAGGATTTCTGGAAAATCATGCCCAGTGACTGCCCTTTCAGGCGCGGGTGCGCAATGCCATGCCGCTGTTCATACTTCAATTGATCCGCAAGATTCAAAATATCAGTGATTTCCTCTCGGGACAAATCCAGCATTTTCAACAGATGTTTCATATTGTATTTAGCTCCTTTTCTAAAATTTCCATACCTTTGTCGATTTCACCGTATGTGATATTGAGCGGGGGGAGTAGCCTCAGCGCCGTTTTTGCCGTAAGGAAGATTGCGCCGCGCTTTATGCAGCCGGCAGCCAGTTCCCTGGCGGGTTTATGAGTGTCCGCGCCGATCATGAGTCCCAGACCCCAAACGGCGTCTACGCCTTTGATTGTAAGCAGTTTATTTTTAATGTACTCCCCTTTTTTTGTAACCTCTGCCAAAAATTCTGACTTACTCACCGTTGATAACACATATTTCGCTGCCGCCGCAGCGATTGGATTCCCGCCGAAAGTGGAACCGTGCGTTCCCGCGCCCAGCACTCCGGCAAGGCGTTGACCGCACAGGCAAGCGCCAATCGGCAAACCGCCGGCAAGTCCTTTTGCGCTGGTAATCACATCGGGGATAACATCGAAATGCGCAATGGAAAACAACCGCCCTGTTCTCGCAATTCCGGTCTGCACCTCGTCGACAATCAGTAATATGTCTTTTTCTTCGCAAAGCGCCGCCGCGCGCTTTATATATTCCGCCTCCAGTGGCGATACGCCGCCCTCGCCTTGCACGGTTTCCAAAATCAGTGCGCAAACTCTGCTATCCGCCGCCGATTCCAGCGCCGCAAAATCGTTGGCGGGGACATGACGGAATCCGCCGGTAAAGGGGTGGAAAAATTTATGAAATTCCTCCTGCCCGGTGGCGGAAATGGTGGTAATGGTACGCCCGTGGAAGCTGTTTTGCAGGGTTAAAATATCGCTGCGGTTGTTCCCGTATTTATCAAAGCTGTACTTCCGCGCCAACTTGATGGCGCATTCGTTCGCTTCCGCGCCGGAATTCGCGAAAAATACCCGTGATAATCCGGTGAGCGAGGTTAGCTTCGCGGCAAGCTCCGCCTGCACGGGCGAATAATACAGGTTGCTGGTATGCTGGAGCGTGGCCGCTTGTTTGCTTACAGCGTCCACCCATCCCGCATCACAGTACCCCAGCGTGTTCACGCCGATTCCCGAACCGAAATCAATATATTCTTTGCCTGTTTCGTCCGCGGCGACCGCCCCGTGCCCGGAAACAATAGCAACCTCAAACCGCCCATACGTAGGCATGATGTTTGCCGAATCCAGCGCTTTTATTTCATCAAAGGTCATAATTGATCACTC
>JAISRF010000146.1 GCA_031273775.1 Oscillospiraceae bacterium | reverse complement strand
CAGCAAGCAGGACTTTCTTTTTTTGCCCTGCGCTGAAAGACGAAAGCTCCACAAAAAACTGTTCACGAGCGAAATCCATTTTTCGCAAAATAGCAAATAACAGCGTAACATCAATCGATTTGCTTTCCGCAAGATCGCGTAAGCTACCGCTAAGAAATGACGTGTCCTGTGGAACATAGGAGATTTTCAGTCCGCTGCCTATACGCAAACTCCCCTCTGTCAGCGATATGTTACCGATAATCGCGTTTAATATGCTACTTTTGCCGGAGCCGTTTCCGCCAATCAGTGCAATTCGGTCGTTGTGGCGAATTGTAAAACTTACGTTTTGACAAACAGATTTTTCACCGTAAGAAATTGAGATTTTATCTGCTATTATGAGAGTGCCGGCGTAGTATTTCAGTGGTGACAATTTAAGGCTGTCAGCCGTTTCAATATTCTTGAGCAATGCGGACTTTTCTGAAACGGCAGATTGGCTGCGTGCTTCTGCCACCTTGGAACGCCTCATCATTTTTGCGGATTTATGCCCGATATAGCCCCTGTCAACGAGGCCGTTCCCGATTTTGCTCTGCTCGATTTTCTCAGACCACGATGCCGTTTGAGCGGCGGTGGTTTCCAAGCGGTCGATTTCACTTGCCAGCCTGTCATTTTGCGCTTTCTCGAAAGCATCCCGACGCTCTTTTTGCTGCCGCCAAACTGAAAAACTGCCGGCAATCACCTCGATATTTGTTTTGTTTATCGAAAGTGTGTGGTCGGTGCAGGCGTCCAAGAAAGAGCGATCGTGCGACACCAAAATGAAACCAGCTTTTTTATTCAGATAAGCCGCAACAAGTTCGCGCCCGTCACCATCCAAATGATTGGCCGGTTCATCAATCAACAAGAAATTATGCCCACGCAGGAACAAGCCCGCGAGCAGCACCTTTGTCTGTTCACCGTTCGACAACGTATCGAACGGGCGATACAAAACGTCGAGTTCGAGTCCGAGCAGAGAAATTTCCTTTCGAAATTCCCACGGCTGAGCGTTTGGTGCTATTTCTTCTAAAATAGCACCAGTCAATTCAAGTTTTTCTGGGACTGTATACGGAAAATAGTCGAATGAAACGTCAGCTGAGATTTTGCCGTTGTATTCGTATTCGCCCATCAGTAGTTTAAGAAAAGTAGTTTTGCCCCTGCCGTTTCGTCCGCAGAAACCGAGTTTCCAAGAAGTGTCAAGTTGAAATGACACGTCTGTAAAAATATCTTCGCTGCTGTTTTCATAGCCAAAGGTCATATGCGAAATGTTAATTAAAGACATAAAAAGCCCCTTCCTGTCGCCGGAAAAGGGCACAATTCTTCTGGTTGCATAAGGTATAAACCTATAAGCTCAGAACGAAATCGATAACCAATTCAGACGACAAAAGCGAACGCCTAACACGTTTGAAATTTTGTTCAATCTAAAATAGTTATCTTTGAATCATTCTTATAATCCGCCTTTCACCTCTTTTACACAAAGTCATTTTATCACAAACAGGAGTAAAAATCAAGTGAAAATTTCCGCTCCCAGAGCTGATATAATGGTCTAGCAAAATCAGACACAAGAATTGAAATTCTTAATGGAATGATGTAGAATAAAAAGCGTGAGAAAACGCAGAAAGAGGTCATTCCATGGGCAAGAGAAAAGAATACACCACCGAGTACAAGGCAAAGCTGGTCATCGAGGCTTTACGAGAGGAGACGACGCTGAGCGAGACACGCGCACAGAAAATCTGATTTCGTGTCTTGACAAGTGGGTCATCATAGTTTATAATAAAGATGCAGTAAAGCACATTATCTTTACGGGGAGGTGCCGACTGTGGCGAAAAACCTTGAAATTCCCCTGTTGCTGGATATTTACGGCCCCTGCCTGACGGAAAAACAGCGTGAACTGGTAACTTATTATTATAATGACGACCTGTCTCTTTCCGAAATTGCGGAGAACGAAGGGATTACCCGCCAGGGTGTGCGCGACGCAGTTAAACGTTCTGAAACCCTGCTTCTGAAATTGGAAGAAGAGCTCGGGTTTTACGCAAGACAGCGCGAAAACGCCAAGCGAGTTGCGACCATCCGTGACAGCATGGTCAAGATCGCGGAGGTCAACCGGCGTTACGGGAGCGCGCGCGAAATCAATGATTTAACCCAGATGATTTACGATTTGGCAGAGGAAATCGATTAGGTAATATTCGAGGTTCTCACAGCGCGGTGTAATTTTCAGACTCCGCGCCGACTTCGTGCGAAAGGTAGGTGAGATTAAATTTGGCGTTTGAAGGTTTAACCGATAAATTGTCCGCCGCGTTTAAGAAAATGCGTAACAAAGGCAAACTGACGGAAAGCGATGTAAAGGAAGCCATGCGCGAGGTTCGGATGGCGCTTTTGGAGGCGGACGTCAATTTTAAGGTTGCGAAAGAATTCACCAATTCCGTGGCCGAAAAGGCCATCGGCGAAAAAGTTACGGAAAGCCTTACCCCCGCGCAGATGGTGGTAAAAATCGTAAACGATGAACTGACGGCTTTAATGGGCGGGGAAATGGCTCGCCTGAATACCGCTTCACGACCGCCGACGGTAATTATGCTATGCGGTTTGCAGGGTTCCGGTAAAACCACCCACGCTGCCAAGCTCGCGAAAATGCTGATTAAAAAAGGGCACCGGCCACTTCTGGCCGCCTGCGACATATATCGTCCCGCCGCTGTGGAGCAGCTCCGAATAGTCGGTGAAAAGGCCGGGGCAAAGACCTTTTTTTTGGAAAACGAGCGCCCGGAAAAAATTGCCGAAAGGGCGGTTGCCCACGCGAAGGATTACGGCAACGATTACGTTTTGCTGGACACGGCCGGACGACTGCACATTGACGAAGCGCTGATGAGTGAGCTCACCCGCATGAAAGAGCGGGTAACCCCTTCGGAAATACTGCTGGTGGTGGACGCCATGACAGGTCAGGACGCGGTGAACATGGCGGACACGTTTAATAAAACTCTTGAAATTGACGGCGTTATTTTAACCAAACTGGACGGCGACACCCGGGGCGGCGCGGCGCTTTCCGTTCGCGCGGTCACCGGCAAGCCGATAAAATTTGCCGGCGTGGGTGAGAAGTTAGAGGATTTGGAAGAGTTCCACCCTTCCCGCATGGCCTCCCGCATTTTGGGAATGGGCGATATTCTCTCGTTGATAGAGCGCGCGGAGCAGGGACTGGACGAAAAGAAAGCCGCTGAAACCGCACGTAAATTAGGAAAAAATCAGTTTGATTTGAACGATCTTTACGACCAGTTCCAGCAAATTAAAAAAATGGGGTCGATCAAACAAGTGCTTGCCATGATGCCCGGGATTGGCAAACAGCTGCGAAATGCCGACATTGACGACAAACACCTTGTACGTATAGAATCACTAATTCTTTCCATGACGCCGGGTGAACGGCATAAACCGGATATCATCAATCCCTCCCGCAAGCGCAGAATCGCCGCGGGCTCCGGTATGAAGGTGGAGGATGTAAACCGCTTGCTCAAGCAATACGAGGAAATGAAGAAGATGTTCAAGCAAATCGTCGGGCAAAAAGGCAAGAAACGCTTCGGCGGTTTCGGCGCACACCCGTTTTAAGGCGGGCGTTGCCCTAAAATTGAGAACTGAGAATTGTAGCGCGCTTAACGCGAATGTAATTTTCTTGTTTTTGTTTTATTCTGCGGGCAATTAAGAACCCGAACACAGTTGATCATTAGATGACGGTTGATTCAATGACCTAACATCTAATATCTATAATTTAAATTTAAATTCGGAGGAATGTCAGAGTGGCAGTAAAAATTCGGCTCCGCAGAATGGGAGCAAAAAAAGCGCCGTTTTACCGCATTGTGGTAGCGGATTCGCGTTACCCGCGCGACGGCAGGTTTATTGAGGAAATTGGCTATTACAACCCCTGCGAGGAACCGTCCGTTGTAAAAATTGACAGCGAAAAGGCCAGGCAGTGGATTGCCAACGGCGCCCAACCCACGGATACCGTGCGCGCGCTGTTCAAGAAAAACGGAGTGTTAGAGTAATATGGAAGAGCTTTTAACCGTAATCGCCAAGGGATTGGTGGAGTTTCCGGACGGCGTTACGGTCACAGTGGATGAGCCAAATGCCGATGGTGCCCGCGCGTACCATCTTCACGTATCCCAGAGCGATATGGGCAGGGTGATTGGCCGGCAGGGTCGGATTGCCAAGGCGATCCGTACGGTCATGTCCTCTGCCGCAAGCCGCCGCCACGAACGCGTGACCGTGGAAATCGACTGAGGGGCTCAAGGACACGCCATTCAGGAGGAACGTACACGCGACGCTTCCTTTTCGCTTTTTTACTTTCGCCCTTGCGCACCAATATTTACCACTTGCCCGCCAAGCCCTTCCGCTTGCCGGGCAATGTGCGTCACCAACACGATTTTTTCTGCCGGATGCGCCAGAATAAGTCTCCGCGCCGTGACGCAAAGCGTTTCATCCAGACCGTTGAACGGTTCGTCCAGCAGCAGCAGTCCGCCGGGGTGGCACAGGGCGCGGGCAAGGGAAACTCGCTGCTGCATACCGCCGGAAAGTGCCGCGGGCAGCTTTTCCAAATCTCCGCCCAAACCCAGCTGTTCCAGCATGGAAACCGCCTCTTCTCCGCTTCTTTTTCCGTGAGGCAGCAACACATTGTCCAGCGCGGAAAGCCACGGCAGGAGGCGCGGTTTTTGGAACACGGTTGAAACCGGCGTTAAAGTGCGCACCGCGCCAAAATCGGGTTTTAACAGCCCCGCGAGAAGGTTCAGCACGGTGGTCTTTCCCGCACCGGACGGGCCCATCAGACAGGTTACGCGCCCGGATAATTCAAGGGTGTAATCTTCAAGAACACGCTGGCCTCCGAAAGATTTATACAGGTTGAAAAGTCCGACAGACCTTTCCGGAAGCGGTTTGTTATTCATCGCCGATTCACCCTCCCCAAAAGAAAGATGAGCAATTTTTCTATTATGACGCTAAAAATTATCACCACGGCAGTGAGCGCGAACAGTTCCGGCGTTTCAATGAGCGAGCGGGCGTTCCGCAGGCGGGTTCCAAGCGCCCAGCGGGGCATAACCAGCACTTCGGCGGCAACGGCTGATTTCCACGCAAAGCCCAGCCCGGAAGTACATGCGGCCAAAAAATCCGGCAAAATTTGCGGGATTAACACGCGGAAAATCAAACGGGGGCGGGAAAGCGAAAACGCCTTGGCCATCTGCGTCAGTTCCGGGTCGCAGGCGTTAATCGACTTTGAAACCGCGTCCGAAACCACCGGGAGTACCATTAAAGCGGAGATGAACACCGGCATAGCATCGGTTTTAACCCACAGCACCGCCAGCACAATAAACGAGGCGACCGGCGTGGCGCGCACCAGCGAAATCACCGGGCGAAAAAAAACCTCCGCGGGTTCGCACACGCCGCCGAGCGCGGCCAAACACGTACCGGCAGCCACACCAAAGAAAAATCCTGCCGTAACGCGCAGCAACGAAAAACCCGCGGATCGCCAGAACACGGCGGTCCGCGCCAATTTTACCAGTGTACGCGCAACTACAAGTGGGGTGGGAAGCAGAACCCCGTTGCCAAAAAGCGCGGCGGCAAGTTGCCACAGCGCAACCCACACCGCGGCAAACAGCAGACTTCTAACCGCCTTTCGGAGCTTGTCCGAACCGGTTTTATTTTTTATAATAGAATTGTTCATCCGGCAATTCTCCGCCGACGGAGGCGGGCGCAAATCCGTACAGCACTTCCAGATAACCCGCCGCGCGGGCTTGCATATCCGCGCCGTCGATATAAACGATATTACAGTTGGGAATGGCTTTTTTTGCAACCGCCGCCTTGGGGATGACGGTAAACTTTTCGGCTAGTGCCGCCGTATCGTCCGGGTTGGAAGTTACATATTCGCAGGACGCCTTATATTCGGCCATAAACGCGTCGAACTCGGTGTTGTGAGCCGAAATAAAGTCTTGGGTCGCCACAATGCAGCTCATGGCCAACTCGCCTTGCGGGCTGCCCGTCTTTTCGGCGGCGGATTTCCACTCTTTCGTAATGTCCAGCGCCACGCGGGCGGAAGCGTTTCCGGAAAGCACCGGGGTAACGTTTGGCTCCGGGAGCAGGCAGATTTTTACCTCGCCGGAGACCGCCAGCGCCGCCACGTCCGAATGCTCGCCCCGATATTCTATGGTAACGTCTTTTTCGGGGTCAAGCCCGTTTTGCCCAAGAATATATTTCAGGGCGAATTCCGGGGTGGCACCCTGCCCAGCCACCGCCATGGTGACGGTTTTGCCTTTCAAATCGGCGACAGATTTTACGGCTTCGCCGTTTTCCAGCAGGTAAAGCACACCCAGCGTGTCCAGCGCGACGATTTTAATCTTTTTATTGGTCTTTTGGTACAGCACCGCTGCCAAATTGGTGGGCAGAGCGGCCACGTCAAATTCGCCGTTGATGATTTTCGCGGAAACATCGGTGGGGTCGGAGTAGATGCTGAATTCGTATGGATTGGCGGTCGCGCCTTTTTCGCTGTCTTCCATCAGCTTCAGCATGGAAACGCCGGTGGGGCCGCGCAAAGCCGCCGCCTTTACTGTGTACCTCTCCCCTGAAGACGCGGCGGAGCTTTGGGATTCGGTTTGTGAAATGTCCAGCGTGGGGTTGTCCGGCTTGCAGGCCGCCGACGCAACGACAACCAACGCGAGGGTAAGCGCGAGGACAATTGTGGTTATTTTTTTCATGTTGTACTCCTTTAAAACCTTTTATTCACAATCGGACGGACGCCTTTAGGGCGCTCTGCTTTCCATTTTCAAATACGCGTTGATAAATCCGTCCAAATCGCCGTCCATTACGGCGTTGATGTTGCCCATTTCAAAGTTGGTGCGGTGGTCTTTGGCCAGCGTATACGGCATGAAAACATAGGAACGAATCTGCGAACCCCAGCCGATTTCCTTCTGGTCGCCCTTGATGTCCTCAATGCGGTCGAGGTGCTCGCGTTCCTTGATTTCCACCAGCTTGGACTTGAGCATTTTCAAGCAAACCTCGCGGTTTTGGTGCTGACTGCGCTCATTCTGGCAGGCGACGACAATCCCGGTGGGCAGGTGGGTGATACGCACGGCCGATTCGGTTTTATTCACGTGCTGTCCGCCCGCGCCTCCGGAACGATAGGTGTCCACCTTCAAATCCTCGTCACGGATGTCGATTTTGATTTCGTCGTCGATTTCCGGCATCACTTCAAGCGACGCGAAGGACGTGTGACGCCTGCCGGAGGAATCAAACGGGGACACGCGTACCAGGCGGTGAACACCGGTTTCGCTTTTCAGGTAGCCGTAAGCGTTAAGCCCTTCCACCAGAATGGTCACGCTTTTTAATCCCGCTTCCTCGCCGTCCAGATAATCCAGCGTTTTCACCTTGAATCCGTGACGTTCGCTCCAGTGATTATACATGCGGAAAAGCATTTCCACCCAGTCCATCGCTTCAGTGCCGCCCGCCCCCGCGTGAAAGGTTAAAATGGCGTTTTTGGCGTCATATTCACCGGAAAGCAGCGTGGACAGCCGCATGGTTCCAATTTCCGCAATCACTTTATCAACACCGGTTTTCACCTCTTCCAACAAAGAAAGATCGCTTTCCTCGTCGGCAAGGGCAATCAGCGTTTGCGTGTCGTCATATTCCTGTTTTAGGGCATCGTAGGCTTCCAGCCGGTTCTTGATTTGCCGTATTTGGCGGAGGATTTTTTGCGAATTTTCCATGTCCTCCCAGAAGTTTGGGTTCGCGCTTTGCTCCTCCAAGGCGGCGGCCTCTTTCCGAAGCCCGTCCAGCCCGAGCGCGTCGCCTAAATCAAACAATTCAGGCTCGTACTCCAAAAGCCGCAGACGTTCCTGTTCAAATTCCAGCATATTGTGTTAACCGCTCTTTTCATAGAAAAATTTTGGTAAATCAAATCCCAACATCCGGTATGTTTATTTTCTGCGTTTCGGCATAGAATAATCACTGGCAGGGTTAATATATGTTAAAAAACATGCTAACGCGTGTATATTTTTCCCCTGTGAGGAGAGGGCGCAAACCCTCTCCGGCGTACATATAGAGGTTTGCGGGATTACGTTTTGCGTACGGTCACTGAAAAAATTTCGCGCTTATTTTGTTTGTTGCTATCGCGAGGGGGATACCGAGACCGTAACAGACCGCCAGCTCGCCTAATCCCACCCACAGAACGTTCATATAAAACGGATCCCCAAGAAAATAGGTTAGTTCCGCACCGACAAAAATCGCGTTAAAAATGACCGGAAAAGAAAGTGAAAGAAGCGGCAGCCCTTTTACGATGACGCCGCGGGTTTTGCGAGTCAATAAGGCGGCGAACAGGGTGGCAAGGGTACCAACGACAATATCCGCTGGGAAGGACAAGCCCATGGAAACGCCGATTACATTGGAAATCAGGCAACCCACTGCGAGCCCGGGCACCGCCGGGGGGAAAAACACAGGCAACACGCACAGAGCCTCGGCAACGCGGAATTGAATCGCGCCAAAGGACATAAAGGAAAACGCGAAAGTAAACGCGGTGTACAACGCGGCAATCACCGCACCCATCGTCAGGGAGCGCACCGTAGTCTTATTCATTTGTAAGTTTCACACCAATCGTAGTATTTGTTTTAGGTCAGGATTTTGCGAACTGACCGGCGATATTTATTTACCAATTGCTTCCACATTCAGGACAGAACTTCGGGAGGTTACCGGGGTCAGCCCTCCAGCCGCAGTTTTTGCATTTGGCGTCGGGCTTAGCCGCGCCGCACTGGGCGCAGAATTTGCCGTTGTTTTTCGCTCCGCATTGGCAGATCCACGCGCCCGCTTCGGGGTTGGGTTTGCCGCATTCGGCACAAAAATTGCCCGTATTGCCGGCCGCGCCGCAGGAACACCGCCAGCCGTTTGCGGAAACCGCCGCTACCTGATTCGCCTGTTGGTTCGCCATTTGCCGGTTGTTGGAGTTCGAAGCCGCCTGCATAAAGCCGCCGGCCGCGTTCATCCCCATTCCCACACCCATGAAGGCAGCGCCGGCACCGGCGCTGTTGGAGCCCGCCGACTCAATCCCACGGGCGACCGCGCCCTGAACATAACCCTCGCGGATATTCGCGTCGCCGAGCATTGCGCCCTCGGATCGGATTGAAATCAGCTTTTTGGACTCTTCATCGTAAGAAATGCTGGCGATACCCACACTCTGAATCAGCATTCCGCGCTGTTCATTCCAGTCATCGTCAAGGATACTTGCCATATATTTGGAAAGTTCCATGCTCTTGGACGCGACATAGGAAACGCGGATTCCGTCCGCGGACATTTGGTTCAGCGCGGCGGAAAGGGCAGACAGAAACTCGTTTTGGTATTGCTCATTGATGGAGTTGATATCTACAGTGCCGGAGGAGTAAGACAAAACCTCGGTGAAAAATTTAAGAGGGTCGGCAACCTTGATGGAATAACTGCCGAAAGACCGCAGGTAAAGCTCCGCGTTATAAAAATTGTCAAAGTAATTCACGGGGTTTGGTGTGCCGAATTTAATGCCCTTGATTTCTTTGAGGTTGATAAAATACGCACGCTGGCTGGCGGAGGGTACGCCGCCAAATTTCACGCGGGAAAAGGTTTCCTCCAGCGCCTTGCCGAACTCGCCGTTAAACAGGCTGGGCATGGAGCTGTTGTCTACCTTGTAGGTTCCCGGCTCGGCGGAATAATCCACAATTTTGCCGCCGTCGGTGAGCAGCATAAACTGGTTGGGGTACACCTGAATGACGGAGCCGTTGGAGATGGCGTCCGCGCTACCCTTCGTGTTGCTGCTGCGCTTGCTGTCCCGGCGCACCGGCACGCCACGGGTCATGATGGTGGTATCGCCCATGGGTCCGGCCTCAATTACCTCAAGCCACTGGTCAGCAAGACCGCCGCCCACCGCGCCGAGAACCGCCTTAATAATTCCCATTGAACACACTCCCCTTCGCGTTTTATATTGTTGTGTAACGATTATACCACAGGTTGCGCGGTTTGAAAAGGAAAATTTATGTGAATAAAATTCATGGCAAGTTGTAAAATGAATTGTCGCAGCAAAATAAAATTTGTAAGGGTGGATCACAAAGCAAAACATGAAGACTTTTTACAAAAAGATCTTCAACACAGACAAAGTGTTAATGGATTACGATAATATAGAGTCAAATATTCAATTCCTTTTTCTGTATTTATTCTTCTTTCTATTTCCCGTCACGGTGATCATAATTCTTGTTTCTGTATCATAAATAATAGCAACCCACGAGGACTGCTTCGACAGTATAGCGGACGAAATTATAGATTTGGATTATGGTAGGATAGGCACGGTGATTTCAAACAAGAAAACACAAAAATCGACTGCGCAACTCTGCCACGGCCTTTTGCAGACGTTCGGCCAAATCGGTGTTTCTGTTGCCGGATATTGCGTTGTTCACCGCGTAACCCACCGCTCGTTTTTCTCCCAGCATGACCAAAACCTTTTTGGCCCGGGTCACGCCGGTATATAAAAGATTGCGTTGCAACAAATTATAGTGTTTGAAGGTGACCGGCATAACTACAATGGGAAATTCTCCGCCCTGACTTTTGTGAACAGTGACGGCATAGGAAAGCATCAGTTCGTCCAGTTCCAAAACATCGTATGTTACCGCCCGCCCATCGAACAGAACCGTCAGGGATTTTTCCTCCAAATCCACCTTGTCTATAACACCGATATCGCCGTTGAAGGCCTGCTTCTCGTAATTATTTTTCACCTGCATAATTTTATCACCCTTACGGTATTCGGTCGCGCCCCGCCGCAAACAAACGCCGGACGGATTCAGCGCCGCCTGTAACAGACGGTTGAGATTTTCGCTCCCGGCCTCGCCCCGCTTCATGGGCGTCAAGACTTGAATATCGGTCACAGGATTAACCTTGTAGTATTTCGGCAGGCGTTTTGCGCACAGTTCCACAATTGTTTCGGTCAGACCATCGCCGCCGTCCGCCTCCATAAAAAAGAAGTCGCTGTTTTTGGCGGCAGACAAGTCCGGAATTTTCCCTGCGTTGATCCGGTGAGCGTTCACGATAATCCGGCTCTGCGCCGCCTGTCGGAAGATGTGGGTCAGGCGTGTTACGGGAATGACGTCGGAACCAATCAAATCCCCCAGCACATTGCCCGCGCCTACGGCGGGAAGCTGGTCAATATCGCCGGAAATGACAACCGTCATAGTGTCTGGAACCGCTTTCAGCAGGTTATACATCAGCAAAATGTCAATCATAGAAGCCTCGTCCAAAATCAGAACATCGCCTTCTAATGGATTGTCGGCGTTTCGCGCAAACCCCTCCGGCGGCTTGCTTTCCAGTAGCCGGTGAATGGTTTTGGCCTCCAACCCGGCGGCTTCGCTTAGTCGTTTGGCGGCGCGCCCGGTGGGAGCGGCCAAAAGCACGGTTTTTTCCGCGCCTGTAAACAGCTCGATAATCGCCTTTGTGATGGTGGTTTTACCCGTGCCGGGACCGCCGGTAATCACCGAAAATTTTGACGTTACCGCCTGCCTAATCGCTGCGATTTGCGTGTCCTCATATGCGATATTCGTGTGCTTTTGCAATTCATCCAGTGCTTCTTCAAAGGACGTGGGCGCGTTTTTGTTTTCGGCATTCAAAATGGCGGCAATCCGCAGGGCGCACCCTCGTTCCGCAAAGAAAAATGGCGGCAGATACACGCGTTTTCCCGATTCCTCGGCAATCAGTTCCTTCTTTTTGATTAAGTGACTGACAGTGATGACGATTTTGTCGCGGTCGATTTCCAGGACGGTCACCTCGACCTGCTGGCCGACCGAGAGGATTTTCGATGGCTGCACGTTCTTCTTGGTCCAGCTGAGCTCGGATACGTGCACAAGGCCCTCGATGCCGTCGCCCAAGTCTATGA
>JAISRF010000212.1 GCA_031273775.1 Oscillospiraceae bacterium | reverse complement strand
CGTGCTCCTACCCATACGCAAACGCTGATGAAATATATATGGTTATATAGGGGGTGTTTACAGATTATGTCAACTGAGTAAAAAGCTAAAAACCGCATGAAATCAGCATTTATGAGTATATTTTGGGGTGTAGCCAAGCGGTAAGGCAACGGACTTTGACTCCGTCACTCGTTGGTTCGAATCCAGCCACCCCAGCCATTTTCGTGGACAATTTGGGATACCATCAAACGGTAGACCAAATTGTCCACACTGTCAAATGGGAAGAAAAAAGTCCTGGAAATGCTGGTTTTACAGCGTTTTCAGGACTTTTCCATTGTGGGGATCACATTGCGACAGACAGCGATAAGGCGGAAAATGATGCGCTTTATGACGGATATTTCGCAATCATATTCTATACCTTTTGCAACATAGTATTAAAGGTAACTTAAGAACCTGTACTCACAGGTTCTTATTGCTGTTAGCGCTTGTCTAAAATCTAATATCTGGAGTCTGGCTTGATGTTTGCCGTATTTACGGAAACGCCGCCGCCCCCCCGTGGATATTTTGCCCGGCGGAGGGCGCAAAGATTCGGAGCGTTTCCGGCCGTAGAGGAAAAACGCGCCGGAGGCGCTTTATTTTATGTAATCAAAAGTGAAACGGGATCCCTCGGGCGGGACTGGGCACTGGTACGAGACGCCGCCGGAGACGCCGCCGGGCGGATTCTTTTCCCGCGCGACGTGATTCCTGACCCCACATACATGGTTCCCTGCCGCCCGCAGGCATTGTGCGACCGGCTGCTCCTGAACGCCGCCGTCCGCGCCCTTCGCATGGCACATCTCCTTCCGGCTCGGTTGAAAATCGCGCTGATCGATCCTTCGGGCGTCTATGCGCCGTTGGCAGGCGAATTGCTAGCCTTGACCGACAACGTTTACGCAGTCACGCAAAACGCCGGGCGTTACGATCGGCTCTCCGACGGATGGTTGGCGAACTTGGGAATTTTGCCGGTCGTGACCAAGGACAGGTATTACCTGGATTCCGTTTGCGCGATCATTGCGCCGGACGGTTTGGACGGGCTCAGCGTGCCGGAAAACGCCTTGCTGTTTTCACCAAAGGAATTCGGCGGTCTGTTCGCAGACACCGACTGTTTTACACTTCCCCAGCCCTATTTGTCGGCTCTGCCACCCAATATTTCACCCGCTGATTTCGGCGGGGCGCTGTACGAATTCTGCGCGGTGAAAGCCCTGGGAAACATGGCGCCGGGGGTTTTGACGGACGGGATTAGGCGGTACACGCTACGGGATTTGGCAAACAGGCTGGCAGATGCGCTGTCTAATCCTCTGAATCCGTGACGCGCATGAGACGCCTTTGTCCTAAAAAAATGTTGCGTTGCGCGAGTAAAGGGTGTACAATAAACCTCATGAATCAGAATTTATGGAGGTTGTTTTTTATGCCGTCTACCGTGTATTTTTCCGATATGGCGTATTCCGCTTATGAGGCCGGGCAGACCTTGCCAAAAAAAATGGAGCGCCAGCTGGACAAAAGCGGGTTGGGAGAGCGTGTGCGGGGCAAATCCGTGGCGATTAAAATCCACGTTGGGGCAGAACTGGGCTATTCCACCATCCCACCGGTTTTTCTGCGTCTGCTGGCCACGTTTGTGACAGATCGCGGCGGCAATCCGTTTTTCGTTGACCATTATATTGCCTCCCGGCACCCTGAGCAGCGCGGGTACACACAGGAATCCCTGGGCGCGCCGGTGCTTGAGGCAGCGGGGCACTTAGGAAAATATCTATATGAAATGCCCGTGGATTTCAAAACATTCCGCCACGCGGATGTCGCCGGGCTGATTCATGACGCGGATTTCCTCATTGATTTTTCCCACGTGAAAGGACACGGTTGCTGTGCTTTGGGCGGCGCGGTGAAAAATATCGCGATGGGTTGCGTCAGTGATCGCACGCGTCGCGAGCAACACGGTCTGGGCGCGGGGATAGAGTGGGACGGCGGCAAATGCGTCCACTGCAACGCCTGCATTGAGTCCTGCAACCACCATGCTAACCGCTTTGACGAAGCCGGGAATTATGAGGTTTTCGGACACAACTGCACCCTCTGCCAGCACTGCTATAAGATCTGTCCCACAGGCGCGATTTCGTTGACCGGGGACAGCTATCTTGATTTTCAAAGAGGCCTTGCCCTGTGCGCGAAAACCGTACTGAATACCTTTGAACCTGGAAATGTGTTTTACATGAACCTTCTGATCGCCATCACCGCCATGTGCGACTGCTGGGGGATCACCACGCCCAGCCTTGTTCCGGATATCGGACTGGTTTCTTCCTGGGACATTGCCGCCGTTGAAACCGCCAGCCTGGATTTAATTAAGTTTGAAAATTTGAACCCCGCCGGGGTGCCCAAGGGAATGGAATTAGGTAAAACCGGGCATTTGTTTGAACGGCTTCATGCCAAAAATCCATATGACCAGATACGCTGTCTGGAGGAATTGGAGCTGGGCACAGGGAAATATGAAACGGTTGTGGTTGAGTAGGGTACACCGAATAAAATTTGAGTTTCCCCGTTTTTTCAATCTATCTGTTTTAAATTGCGCCGGTGCGTTACTTCTCTTCGCTTAAATCGCTTGTACAGAAGGGACACCGTATCGCATCCATCGCGATAGCCTTTTTGCAAAACGGGCAATCTTTTTCGTCCGGCGTTTTCCCTTCTTTTTTAACGCCGACTTTTTTTAGTCTGTTCAAAAATTTAACCAGCATAAAAATCACGAAAGCCATAATCAAAAAGTGAATCACAGCAGTAATAAAAGAACCGTAAGCGAACACGGAAACAACCTTGCGCGCTGCGTCCAACGTGGAAATATCCGCCCCATCGGGCACGGAACCCAGCACCACAAACTGATTAGAAAAATCCACACCGCCGGTAACCCGCCCAATCAACGGCATGACAATATCTTTTACCAGCGAATTGACAATCACCTGAAACGCGCCGCCCACAATCACCGCGACGGCGAGGTCTATCATGTTGCCCTTCAGCGCGAACGCCTTGAATTCCGCAAGAAAACCCTTTCCTTTGTTTGCCAGCGCAAGGCTTTTTTTCTTTTTGCTCATAAATTTTACTCCCGAAAACGCAAATAAAAAACGCGGGCGGCGTCCTCCATTAATATATGTTGACCCCGCTGAAAATTTCAATCATTTCCCGGCGGAGATTGTTCGTAATATCAAGCCGTTGCTTGGGGGGAAGTTCACGCACATCTTTGTTGAACAGGTAATTTTGCAACTCAATCTCTTTAATCAGCATTTTCGTGTGAAAAATATTTGACTGATACACATTGACGTCGATGGCATCGTATTTTTGCAGGGTTTCCCGGTCGATATAATCCTGAATAGACGTGATATTGTGGTCAATGTAGAGCTTTTTGCCGTCTACGTCGCGGGTGAAGCCGCGCACGCGGTAGTCAATGGTCATAATGTCGGAATCAAAACTGCCAATCAGATAATCCAGCGCGTTAAGCGGAGAAATGGTGCCACAGGTGGCAACGTCAATATCCACACGGAAGGTGGAAATGGCGTTGCCGGGATGGTATTCCGGAAAGGTGTGGACGGTAACATGGCTTTTGTCCAGATGCGCGTGAACGCTTTCGCCGCTGCTGTACAGCCCGCGGTTGCAGGATTTGTCTATTAACGATTCCGGCAGTTCGTCCTCGGTAATCAGAATATTGACCGATGCGCCCTGCGGATCATAGTCTTGTTTGGAGATGTTAAGCACCCGCGCGCCGATCATCGCGGTGACGTCGCACAGGATATTGGTCAGGCGTTCTGAATTATACTGCTCATCCGTGTACACAATATAATCACGCTGTTCGCGTTCGCTTTTGGCGTAGCAAACATCATAAATGCTAAAGCTGAGCGTTTTGGTGAGATTATTAAATCCGTAAAGCGTAACCTTGTTGTTCGCCAAAAATATTCACCAACCTTTTTTACTCCGGGCAAACGCCGCGTTTTCAGAGGCTCACACCGCAAAGAGTTTATGATTACTCTGTAGAGGGGCACCCGTTTGTTTACAGGCGCATATTATATCATAAGGTATCTAAAAATGCAACTGTCGCAAAATATTGCTTTTAGGAAATATTTGGCTGAATTTGACCGGAAATTTATGGCAGCAAATTTCCCGAAATTACTACTTGATTACGGGCGATTTGTCTGCTATAATAAACATGTTCCTGCTCTGTACGCGAACTCAAACAGCTTTTATAACCCTACAAGTTATGAAACGGGAGCTCGGCTCCCGCGGCGGGTTTGCAGGCCTCCCGGTACTTTCGGGTGCCGGATGTTGGAAGCGCAATGCCGTGGGGAGGGCACCCACCTGCTTTTTTTGTTGCAGGTTATCATAGGCTGTTGTACGGCAGAGCGGGAATCTTTTTAAATTGGCAGCAGGGGCAGCCCTTGCGGTTGCCTATGTTCGTGTGTTGCTAACTGCTTTAACCTAAAAGGAATAATTTTCCAAAACTGAATATTAAGCCTAAAACGCGTCCAGAATTTAACCGGACGCGTTTTATGATTGGGCAGACGCGTAATCCTGCCCAATCATAAACGGAAAAGTATGGGGAGGCACGGCGACCTGCCCAATCAAAACGGAGGTAGTTATGAAGCGGTTTTCTAAATGGCAGGTTTCTCTTTTGTTCGGGCTGATTTTTACGGTGCTTATGAGTTTCTTCTCCTTTTATTCCTCAGTGGCGCAAATCCGGCAAAAGGTGCTGCGGCTCCATGTACTTGCCAATTCCGACAGCGAAGAGGATCAAGCGTTAAAATTAAAGGTGCGGGACAGAATACTAGTCTGCGGCGAGGGACTGTTTGAGCAGGCCGTAAATGTGGCGGCGGCGGAAGAAACCGCGCGGAAAAACCTGCCGTTGTTCCAGGCGGCCGCAGAGGATGAGATTGCCCGGAACGGGTACGCGTATTCGGTCAGAATTGAGGTCGCGCCCGTGTGGTTTGAGACCCGCTCATATGATGATTTTACCCTTCCAGCCGGGGAATATGAGGCAATACGTGTACTGATTGGCGAGGCAAATGGAAAAAACTGGTGGTGCGTGATGTTCCCGGCGGTCTGCGTCCCGGCGGCGAGTGAAAAGGGTTCGCTGTCGCAAACGCTGAGCGGAGACGAGTTGGAGGTGGTGGAGAACCAACCTAAGTACCGTTTCCGGTTTAAAGCGGTGGAAGTCATCGAGGATATAAAAAAGAAACTGGGCAAGCGTTAAGGAGCAGTATTTATTCTCTTCGGGTCAAATACCCCGTCCCTTGGGGCGATTCTACGAAGATACATCGCTGCTTGCGGCGGTGTAATTCATTCGCCGCACAGCGCGATATTCAACTCTCGAAGCTGGTTCTCGTCCACTTTGTCCGGCGCGCCCGCCATTAAATCGCCCGAGCTTGCCACTTTCGGGAAGGCAATCACATCACGGATGGATCGGCGATCCAGCAGAAGCATACACAACCGGTCGAGACCGTAGGCAAGGCCGCCGTGAGGAGGCGCGCCGTAAGTAAAAGCGTCCAGCAAAAACCCGAAGCGGGCGCGGGCGTCCTCGGGGGTAAAGCCCAGCGCCGTAAACATACGCGCCTGCAAATCGGAGTCATTGATGCGAATGGAACCTCCGCCGATTTCCGTGCCGTTGTACACAAGGTCATACGCTTTCGCGTACACACGGGCAGGATCGCTTTCAATAAACGGTAAATCAGCATCGCGCGGGGCGGTGAAGGGATGGTGCTTGGCGTAAAACCGCGCGGTTTCCCGGTCGTACTCAAACAGTGGGAAATCCGTTACCCACAGCAAGCTGTTTTTGCCTTCGTTGATCAATCCGAGTTTTCCGGCTACCTCACAGCGCAACGCGCCCAGGCTATCGGACACCGTTTGCGGCCACTTATCCGCGGCAATCAGCAGCACATCGCCGTTTTGCGCGTTTAGCAGTGAGCGCACCGCGGAGATTTCCTCCGGGCTTAAAAACTTTTCATAAGAGGAGGACGGTTCAGCGGTCAGGCGCGTCCAGGAAAGCCCTTTCGCGCCGGTTTCCTTTACGAATTCGGTAAACTTGTCCAGCTCTTTGCGGGTCAATTTTTCCGCGCTGCCCTTAACGTTGATTCCCCGCACCGCGCCGCCGTTGGCGATTGCCTCGGCGAACACCTTGAAGCCGCAGTTTGCGAGCGCGCCCGTCAAATCGACCAATTCCAGCCCGAACCGCGTGTCCGGTTTGTCGGAGCCGAAGCGGTTCATAGCTTCATCATAGGTCAGGCGTGGCAAGGGAAGAGCCAATTCCACCCCCAGAAGCTCGCGGAATACCCGGGCCAAAAAGCCCTCGTTCACGCTGATTACATCCTGAACGTCCACAAAAGACATTTCCAAATCCAACTGGGTGAATTCGGGCTGGCGGTCGGCGCGCAGATCCTCGTCACGAAAGCAACGGGCAATCTGCATATACCGATCCGCGCCAGAAAGCATTAAAAGCTGCTTGTAAAGCTGGGGCGACTGGGG
>JAISRF010000191.1 GCA_031273775.1 Oscillospiraceae bacterium | reverse complement strand
GAAGAGCACTGTGTCACGGTTAGCGGCGGCGCGTTTGCGGTTTTTGTACGCGGATACCGGCGCTTTGTACCGCGCAATCGGCTTTACTGCGCTCCAGAGTTGTGTTGAGCCCGCTGATGAAACGGGAGTGGCCGCGCTCTTGCCTGATCTGACGGTGGAACTTCGCTTTGACGAATGCGGTCAGCGCGTGTTGGTCAACGGCGCAGACATGACCGATAATATCCGCGCGCCGCAGGTGTCCATGGCAGCCTCCGCCGTGTCCGCGCTGCCCTCCGTTCGCGCGTTTCTGTTGGATTTACAGCGCGATCTTGCCAAAAACCACAACGTTATTATGGACGGACGGGACATTGGCACCGTGGTTTTGCCCAACGCCGAGGTCAAAGTATTTCTCACCGCCGCGTCCGGAGAACGCGCCCGACGCAGGTACAACGAATTGCTGAGCAAGGGTGAAAACGTTACATATGACGACGTATATCGCGAAATGCAAGAGCGGGATAAAAACGATTCAGCGCGGGCAATCTCGCCCTTGAAACCCGCCCCGGACGCGGTGTTTTTGGATACAACTGCGCTGGCGCTTGATGAGGTGCTGGAGCGGCTGCTCAATATAATTAAATTGAGAATCGAAAATTGAAAATTGTAGTGTCGTCATTGGCGACAATTTTAATTTCTTGCCGCGGCAATTCCTTAATTCTCCATTCTCCATTCTCAATTTAATAAGTTGGTGTTTTTTTTGAGCCTGTTTTACGCCATTGTAAAATTTATCCTCTACATTCCCGCCCGCCTGCTTCTGCCTGTGAAAATTATCGGTCGGGAGCATTGCCCCAAAGAGGGTGGGGTGATTCTCTGTTGCAACCACACTGTAAATCTTGACCCGGTTTATTTAATTGTCGCGCTCCGGCGGCAGATTTACTTCATGGGCAAGGAAGAACTCTTTAAAAATCCCTTCGCGCGGCTGTTTTTTAAGGGTATGAACGTGTTCGCCATCAAGCGCGGAACCGGTGACACCGTTGCGCTGGATAACGCCGTGGGATTGGTGAAAAACGGACGGATGATGGGCATTTTCCCGGAGGGAACCCGTTCCAAAACAGGAGAACCGGGACGTGCTCGCTCAGGTGTGGCGGTCATAGCGCACAAAACTGGCGCGCCCGTACTCCCTGCCGCCATGTACATGCCCGATAAACACCGATTTTTCCGCCGGGTTGTCCTGCGGTTCGGGCCGCCAATTCCAACCGGGGAATTAAGGATGGAAAGCGAAACCCCGTCCGAATTTCGCCGGGTATCCAGCCGTATTATGAGGAGTGTGGCCGAGCTTTGGGAACAGAGCAAATCAGACTATCCGGCACAGCGGTGAATTACGATCATATCACGCGGATCATAAACGAAAGAAATCATTCTCAATTAGACTCGCAGATCCGAAAAGTTGCGGTAGCCAAAACCGCCGGATTCTGCTTCGGCGTGAACCGCGCCGTTTGTTTGGTTTACGGGTTGCTCAAAAAAGGCAAACGCGTATGTACTTTGGGTCCGCTGATACATAATCCCCAGGTGGTGGAGGATTTGGCCGGACGCGGCGTTGTGTGCGCGCAAAGCGCTCAAGACGTGCCGGAGGGAACGGTCGCCGTTATTCGCTCCCACGGCGTGACCAAGGAAGAATCCGCTCGGCTGGCAAGCCGGGGCATACCTGTGGCTGACGCAACCTGCCCGTACGTCGCGAAAATCCACCGCGCGGTGGAAAAGGCGGCGCGTGGTGGCCGCACGGTACTGATTGCCGGGGATGAAAACCACCCGGAGGTGGTGGGCATCCGTTCCTATGCGGGGCTATGTTATGTGTTCAACAGCGCCCGGGAACTCGAAGATTTATTTGAAAATCACCCGGAATGGGCACAAAAACCCCTTGCGGCGGCGGCTCAAACCACCTTCAACGCAAGGAAATGGGAAAATCACTCGAATTTTTTGAAAAAAGTATGTACAAACCTGATTTTATTTGATACAATATGTAATGCAACTTCCCGGCGTCAGCAAGAGGCGGCAGAGTTAGCCCGAAAATCCGACCTTATGCTGGTTATCGGCGGACGGCAAAGCTCCAACACCTGTAAGTTGTGTGACGTGTGTGCCGAGACCTGTAAAACCGTACAGCTGGAAAACTCCGGGGAATTGCCCCGTGAATATATTATCTCTGCAAAACGCATTGGAGTTACCGCCGGAGCATCTACACCGGCCGCCATTATTAAGGAGGTTCTAAACGCAATGTCCGAGCTCGAAAACTTTACCCTGACCGAAAATTTTGGAGATTCACCTGGAACGTTGTCCATTTCCGAGACTGAAATTTCCGAACCCGGGGAGGTGAACGCTCCGGAAAAAACCGTTTCCCTGAAAGGCACTGTACCAGAACTGATTCTGGGCGATTTGGAATCGCTTCTGTCTCCCATTGCGCCGAAGCCGGAGAGCGCGCCCGAGCCTGTGGTCATAAACACGCCCGAGGAACAGGCCGCTCCGCCGAAAAAGCTGTTTGCCGACATGACCTTTGAAGAGGCGCTAGAGGATTCATTGAACAGCCTCAACACCGACCAATTGGTGCGCGGTACGGTGATGGCGGTCACACCTACCGAGATTCAGGTGGATATCGGCCGCAAACATACCGGCCTTGTTCCCGCGGACGAGTATTCGTACAACCCGGCGGAGAAAATCTCCGACCTCAAACCCGGCGATGA
>JAISRF010000039.1 GCA_031273775.1 Oscillospiraceae bacterium | reverse complement strand
TTCCGATCTCGGCGTGGGAACTTAAAGCCCGGCGGCACAATTATCGAAGCGACGGCGGGCAACACCGGATTGGGCGTTGCTTTTGCCGCGCTCAATAAAGGATACCGGTTGATTATGATAGTTCCGACGAAATTTTCACAGGAAAAACAAACCCTTATGCGGGCGTTGGGAGCGGAAATTATCAATACGCCCAAAGAGGGCGGTATGCTTGAAGCGGAACAAAAGGCCAATGAATTGCGAGCGCAAATCCCCGGCGCGGTCAGCTTAGAGCAGTTCCGCAATCAAAGCAATCCGCTGGCTCATTATGAAACCACCGGGCCGGAAATCTGGCATGACCTAAACGGACAGATTGATTATTTCGTAGCAGGAGCCGGCAGCGGCGGAACCTACACGGGCGTACTGCGTTACTTAAAAGAGCAAAACCCGAAGATAAGGGGCGTTCTGGCTGATCCTGTCGGTTCCACGATGGGTGGCGGCGAATACGCGGCCTACGACATCGAGGGTATCGGCAATGATTTCATCGCCGACACCATGGACATGAAATTGGTTGACCAGGTAGTTAAGGTCAGCGACGCCGAGGCGCTGGAACAGGTGAAGCTTTTAGCGTCGCGTGAAGGTATACTTGCCGGATCGTCCTCCGGAGCGGCGCTTTGGGCAGTTCAAAGACTGGCGCAAAAGGTTTCAGTGGGCAATATCGTGACCGTTTTCCCCGACCGGGGCGACCGGTATTTCAGCAAAAAAATCTACGGATGAAACGGGTTTCCATAGAAGCTTCCGTTACCATTCAGCAAGGAGCAATCTACATGACATTACAACAAATTTATTACGCGCTGACCGTGGCCGAAACCGGTTCTATGAATAAAGCGGCGGAAAAGCTGCTTATTTCGCAACCCTCTCTAACCAGCGCCATCAAGGAATTGGAACGGCATGCGGGTGTCCCGATATTTTTACGCACCAGCAAGGGAGTCGCGGTCACAAGCGAAGGGGAAGAGTTTTTGATGTATGCCCGACAGGTATACCAGCAATACGACCTGCTATTAGAGAAGTATGACAAAACGGGCGACATAAAACGAAAATTCGGCGTGTCCACACAGCACTATTCCTTTGCGGTCAAGGCGTTTGTGGAAACGGTGAAGCGCTTTGACACAAAAAACTACGAGTTTGCTATCCGCGAAACAAAAACCTATGACGTGATACACGATGTCGGAAGGCTGAGAAGCGAAATCGGTATTTTATATCTCAGCGACTTCAACCGTAAAATCATCGGAAAGATGCTGGATGAAAACGAGCTTGTGTTTCATCATCTCATAGACTGCGATGTCCATGTGTATTTGTGGAAGGGGCATCCTTTGGCGAAAGAAAAGTCCATACGCTTCCCGCAGCTGCACGATTATCCCTGTCTTTCCTTTGAACAGGGGGAGAACGGGTCTTTCTACTTCGCGGAGGAAATATTGAGCGAAAACCGCTATCCCCGAATCATCAAGGCCTGCGACAGGGCGACCATGTTGAATCTGATGGTCGGGGCGAACGGCTATACCCTTTGCTCCGGTATCATTTACAATAAACTGAACGGCGATGAATACATTGCGATTCCTTTTGAGCAAGACGCCGAAAATCAAATCGGGTTGATGGAAATCGGTTATATTAAAAAGAAATACGGCGCATTAAGCGAAGCGGCGGAAAGCTATCTTAGTGAGATTAAACGATATTTACAGACGCCTTAATCGGAGTTATAAGAACCCCACCCGTTAGCGAAATCAAAGATTTCGAACGGGTACCCGGGAACCTTGTTACCTTCGGTAATAGATTTTAGTTATAACGGGTAATAAATATTTTGAATTAGACAACGACAGAAAGTCATGCTATAATGCCTACTATGTACATATGATTTATATGTATTGCGAAATTCAGAAAGGAGGTCATCCATATGTATTCAATCGTTTTGAAGGCGCTAAATTTGGGGAATGGTCGAATGTGTATGATGCGGTTCGGGGGCAACTGCTTTCTGCGATGTTGCGCATCCGCGATGTAATCCTGTCTTTTTGTCAGCAAGTCATTTATTTTTGAAAAGAATATTACCATGAAAAAAATCATCTCCATTTTAGTTATCGCCCTGCTCACGCTTTCGGTATTTACCGGATGCAGTAGTGACTCCGGCGATTCTTCACAGCCCACTTCCGCAGGCGGAGCCGCCCAAAAAGGCACGCCGGAAAAAACAACCTTTGCGGTAGGTCATTTGAATTCCACCGCCCACCTTCTCGCCTTTGTCGCTGCGGAAGAAAACTTCTTTAAGGAAGAGGGTTTGACGGTCACCGTAACCCAATTCGCCAGCGCCGGAGAGCTTGTCGCGGGTCTTGAGGGCGGTCAGCTTGACGCCGCGTTTATCGGCTCGGTTCCCACGATCACCAATCAGGCGGCGGGACACGATATCTCCATTTTCGGCGGCGCCATGACGAACGGCCACGGCTATGTGATCAAATCGGGTTTAGTTCCCGCGGGCTTTAAGGAAGGCGACATCACAATTCTGAAAAGCCGCAACGTCGCATCGGTCAAGAACAGCGTTCAGGACTACGAGCTGCTTGTGCTTCTGAAAAATGCGAATCTCGCAATCGGCACGGGCGCCGACAAGGTCAACATCGTCTATTTTGAAAGCCAGAAGGACGCCTATAACGCGCTTTCCGGTAACGAAATCGACGCCGTTTCGGTCTACTCGCCCTACGCCTCCATCGCCAAAGCAGCCGGTCACACCGTTGTGTACTATTGCAATGAGGTTGAAGATTTTGAAAATCAACCATGCTGCCGTCAGGTCGCGTTGACCAGTGCGCTGAAGCAAAATCCGAACACCTACGCCGCGTTTGAGCGTGCGCTTATCAAGGCATATAAATTCACGCAGGACAACCACGCGAAAACCATTGACGATGTGGCAAAGTACATCACCATTGAAAAATCCCAGATTGAATATGAGGTCTACGGCGGCCATGCGAAATCGGTACCCGATCCCGATAAAAAAGCCACCACGATATTGAAAAACGGCGTCGTAGAGTTCGGGTATACGCAGGGCAAGGATTACGATATCGAAAAGCTCTATAACACAAGCATTTACAAGACCGCTTTGGATCAGCTTATTGCGGAAAATCCAAATGATAGTGTTTATAAAGAGTTAAAGACACATTTTGATTCCGCCAATTAACCGGTCGTCCGGAAGTCGGGGCCCGTATTTCGGGTTCCCGATTTTCGGAATATATCGAATGCCAATGGAAGGAGGTTCGCTTTGAATAAGATAGAAATAGGCAACATACAAGCGGAATACACCGACAAAAACGGTACGTTTCTTGCTTTAAAAAACGTCTCTTTTGCTGTGCGTGAGGGCGAATTTGTTTCAATCATCGGTTCAAGCGGCTGCGGAAAAAGCACCCTGCTGGGCATATTGCAGGGGATTATTTCCCCCACCTCCGGCAATGCTTTTATTGACGGCCAGCCGATCACAGGTCCGGGAACAAACCGCGCCGCAGTGTTTCAGCATTACTCCCTGTTCCCTTGGATGACCGTGCGTAAAAACATTGCCTTTGGCTTGAAGCAGGCCAAAAAAGACCTGACTCGCAATGAACGTTATGAAACCGCGAATATCTTTTTAAAAAAAGTCGGGCTGACCGGTTTTGAACACAAATACCCCTTTCAGCTATCCGGCGGGATGCAGCAGCGGGCTGCCATCGCGCGGGCGCTGGCCATGGATACCGACATCCTGCTGATGGACGAACCCTTCGGCGCGATTGACGCCAAAAACCGCTCCAATATGCAGGAGCTTCTGCTGACTCTGTGGGAAGGCGATGGGCGTTCCAAAAAGAAAACCGTCGTATTTGTCACCCACGATATTGACGAGGCGATTTTTCTGTCCGACCGTATCATCATGCTGAGTAATTCGCCGGGGCAAATCGCCGCCGAGTTTGACGTGCATTTCCCGCGCCCGCGTATTCATTCGACTATTCGGGAAACGGGCGAGTACATCAATTTACGAAACAAGTTGATGGCTTTATTTTATGATGAAAATACCGGCGTTGCCGCAACGGAGGAGTATGCGATATGAAATGGATACTAAAACGGCTCCCCATTGTCCCGAACGCTTTGTTTATCGCGCTTCTTTTGACCGGGCTGCTGCCGGACAAAACCTATCGCATCGCGGATCACCCGAGCTATACGGTCGGTTTGGCAATCGCGCTTGAGGTTCTGCTTCTTGCAATTTCATTTTTAGTAAAGAAAGAAAGTCTCCGCCATATTTTCACAGATGTGCTGGGTATCATTTTTGCTTTTTTGATTTTCTGGATATTAGCCACCATAAAATTCGACCTGCCGGGCAATGCCAAGCAGGCGGTGTTTCCGCCGCCCGGCGCGGTTTTAGAAAAATTTACGATGGATTTCGGCCAAACACTCACCAATATAAAGGATTCACTGGCATTGATATTCCACGGGTATCTCATTGCCGTCCTGACCGCTATTCCGCTGGGCTTGTTTTTGGGGTGGAATGTACGCATCGGCGCGGCGGCGGGTTACATAGCGAAGTTTTTGGGCTCTATTTCCCCGATTGTATACATTCCCTACGCCATTGTTTTGCTCCCGACCTTTCGCGCGGCATCGGTTTTTGTCATCGTGATCGCTTCCTTCTGGCCTATACTGGCCAGCACCATGAGCGGTGTTTTAAACGTGGAAAAACGTATCATCGACTCGGCGAAAACCCTATGTGTAGGCCGCTTTACTATGCTGTTCCGTATCATACTGCCCGCCTCGCTGCCGCAGATTTTTATCGGCTGCAATCAGGGATTGTCCATATCCTTTATCCTGTTAGTATCAGCCGAAATGATTGGCGCGAGAAGCGGACTCGGCTACTTTGTCAACAACTATGCCAATTTCGGCAATTATACAACCGCGTTGGCGGGCGTCATTACCATCGGAATTGTGGTGACTGTAATTACGTTTCTCTTTAATCTTTTGCAACGGTTTTTACTTCGATGGAAGCAAGCTTGAAAGGGTGATTTTATGATTCAGGTGCTTTGGAAAGGGCGAGGAGGTCAGGGCGCGTTTACGGCCGCGCGATTGCTCGGCGCGGCATGGGTACTGAAAGGCGGATATGCGCTGGCTTTTCCGTCCTTTGGCCCGGAACGGCGCGGCGCTCCGGTGAGGGCTTTTACGAAATTAGACGATAACCCTGTGGTAGACCGCAGTGAAATTACCGCGCCGGATTTTACTTTGGATTTAATCAATCCTCCGGCAGAGGCGCTGGCGTTGGCTGAGCAGTTCAGGCTTCCGACGGTGAACACCGTTTTGCTCGGGCAATTAGCGTCGCAGCTCGGAATCGAAATTACTTATTTGGAGCAGGCCATCGAACAGGTGATGCCGGAGAAGCTCTGGGAAAGGAATAAGCATGCAATTAAAAAAGCTGCCGGACAGGGCGCCTGAGATAACCGCTTTTGAAGCCGGATATTTAGTTTCAAAAAACGGCGGCTGGCGCAGCGTTCGCCCGGTGATTGACAAAGAGCGGTGCGTGCGATGCGGACAGTGTTACCTGTATTGTCCGGACGGCACGATATCACCGGAATTTGAAGTAGATTATGATTTTTGCAAGGGCTGCGGCATTTGTGCTAAAATCTGCAAGCGCGGCGCCATTATGTTGGAGAAGGAGGCGGACCATGCGTAGCTTTATCAGCGGTAACGACGCGGCGGCTTTAGCTGTCAAGTTAGCGCATCCGCAGGTGATTTCCGCCTATCCTATTACGCCGCAGACCACCGTGGTGGAGCGGCTGGCTGAATACGTCGAGGACGGCAGTTTAGACGCGGAATTCATTCATGTGGAGAGCGAGCACTCGGCGCTCAGTGCCGCCATGGGCGCGAGTTTGGCCGGCGTCCGCACCTTCACCGCCACCAGCAGTCAGGGGCTTTTGTATATGGCGGAGGTTTTGTCCTACGCGGCGGGCGGGCGTTTCCCTATTGTGATGGTGAACGCAAACCGAAGTCTGGCGCTTCCGTGGAACATATACGGCGACCAGCGCGACAGTCTGGGTCTCTTGGACAGCGGATGGATACAAGCCTATGCCGAAAACGCGCAGGAGGTTTTGGATTTAACGCTGACGGCGTTCCGGGTTGCGGAGGATACCGATGTGCGCGTGCCGTTTATGATGAATTTAGACGGGTTTCATCTTACCCACACCTATGAAGTGGTGGAGGTTCCGACGCGGGAACAAATAGATAAATTTTTACCGGACTATGATCCGGGGGAAAATCAGATTGATTTCGAAAATCCCCGCAGCTTCGGCTTTTCAGCGGGTCCGGAGTGGAACGCTTCCTTTCACAAGGCGCACCATGACGCCATGCGAAACGCGTGGAAGGTGATTGAAAAAGCCGAAAACGAATTTCACGCCATCTTCGGCCGCCGCTATTCCGGCGGTATTGACTCCTACCGGTGCGATGATGCGGAATACATATTGGTCACGTTAGGCAGTGTTTCGGGGTTGTGCCGTCAGGTGGCGGATACGCTGAGAGAGTCGGGCGTAAAAGCCGGCATACTCCGGCTGCGGTATCTGCGTCCCTTCCCGGATGAAGCGGTTACGGCGGCGTTGTCCTCCGCAAAAGCTGTCGCCGTTTTAGAAAAAGACATCAGCTTCGGCGGCGCGGGTACGGTTTTTACCAATGTCCGTTCAGTCGCGCCGGCCGGGTTAAACATCATCGGCGGTTTAGGCGGAGCCGACATTTCGGCGGCGCAGATTGCCGGCATATTTGAAGATATTCAAAAGGGCGAATCGGGGGTGAAATGGCTATGAGCGCACGGGATCTTAATAAGCAGGAATTTTTCTTCGGGCACAAAGCCTGCGCCGGATGCGGCGGCAGTTTGGCGGTTCGTATCGCACTCAAGGTTTTGGGGCAGCGGGCGGTATCCATTCTCCCGGCGGGATGCATGAGCGCCGTGGGTTTCAATTTCCCGCAAATGGCCTTCACAACCAACGCCTTCATCACGCCATTCG
>JAISRF010000021.1 GCA_031273775.1 Oscillospiraceae bacterium | reverse complement strand
TTCCGATCTGGCGCGGGCGTGAATAACATTCCCGTGGACAAATGCAGCGCACAGGGGATCGTGGTATTCAACACGCCCGGCGCGAACGCCAACGCCGTGAAAGAACTGGTGCTGGCCGGCCTGCTGATTTCCTCCCGTCGGGTTATCCCCGCTATCGACTGGGCGAAAACTCTCAAGGGCAGCGGAGACGAAACCCTCAAATTGGTAGAAAAAGGCAAAGGCGCGTTTGTAGGCCCGGAAATCGCCGGAAAAACGCTGGGTGTAATCGGGCTGGGCGCAATCGGCATTCTGGTCGCGAACGCGGCGCTGTCGCTTGGCATGGAGGTGTACGGCTACGACCCCTACCTTTCGGTCGATTCTGCGTGGGATCTGTCCCGCAATGTACGCCACGCCAAAAGCCTTTCTGAGATTTATAAAAACTGCGATTACATTACCGTTCACGTGCCGCTTAACAACGAAACCCGCGGCATGATAAACGCGCAGTCGCTGGCCGGGATGAAAGAGGGCGTACGGATTCTGAACTTCGCCCGTGCCGATCTGGTTAACGATGAGGATATTCTGGCGGCGCTGGAAAACGGTAAGGCCGCGGCATATGTGACCGATTTTCCCACAGACGCGGTGATTGGCGCTTCCGGCGTCATTGCGATTCCGCATCTGGGCGCGTCCACCCCGGAATCCGAAGATAACTGCGCCGAAATGGCCGCGAGAGAGTTAATGAACTTCTTCGAAAACGGGAATATCGTCAATTCCGTGAACCTGCCCAATGTGGAACTGCCGCGCGTGACCGCCTGCCGCGTGTGCGTCATTCACAGAAATGTTCCCAACATGCTTTCGCAGATTTCCGGTGTGTTTTCAGCGGAAGGTGTGAATATAGAAACCATGCAGAGCAAGTCCAAAAAAGATTTGGCGTACACGGTTCTGGACGTTTGTTGTGACGATTTAGCCGCCACAACACTGGAAAGATTGCGCGTCATTGAGGGAATTGTGCGAGTGTGGGCGGTTTAGCGCCGCGGCGTCTTTTGCCTTGGTCGACAGCATCGCGCTAAGCTGTTCGGAGAATTTTTTTGATTTTAAGGTCAGCCTTCCCGAAAGCGTTACCAAAGCGGAGTGAACATGAGGTATTCGATATGAAAGTGCTATTCGTAACCAGTGAAGCCCGTCCCTTCGCCGCTTCCGGAGGTCTGGCGGACGTGTCCGCCGCCTTGCCCAAAGCGCTGTGTGCCGCCGGGCATAATGTCCGCGTAATCATGCCCCTTTACGGCGCAATCCCCGGCAATCTCCGGGAGGGGATGCGCTTTTTGAAAGCCATCTCCGTGCCGGTTTCCTGGCGGAGGCAGTACTGCGGAATTTTTGAAGCGAAATATGACGGGGTCATAACCTACTTTTTGGACAATGAATATTACTTCAGGCGCGCCGGGTTGTACGGTCACTACGACGACGCCGAGCGCTTCGCGTTTTTTGCCCGCGCCGTGCTGGAAACGCTCATCCATATTGACTTTGCCCCCGCGGCGCTCCATTGCAACGACTGGCAGACCGCTCTTGTCCCCGTTTACCGCCAGCTGTTTTACACCGCGGTTCCTAAGCTCGGCGGCGTAAAAACCGTCATGACCGTCCACAACATTCAGTACCAGGGCGTGTACGGCAAGGAGCTCATAAACGACGTTTTCGGTATTCCGTCAACTGGAGAGCCGCTTGTCACGTTTAACCGCGACATCAATCTGCTGAAAGGCGGGCTGGAGTGCGCCGACCGGATCACCACCGTCAGCCCTACCTATGCCCGCGAAATCCTTGACCCGTGGTTCTCCCACGGGCTTGACCCCATACTTCGCGACCGCCGATGGAAGCTGTCCGGCATCATCAACGGCATCGACACCGAAGCCCTGAATCCGGAAACCGATCCCGCCCTTTACGCCCATTATTCGGCGGAGGATTTGTCCGGCAAGGAGGAGAACAAAGAAAAACTCCTCGAACGGCTGGGGCTGTTTCAAAACGGAGAGCCTTTAATCGGTATGGTGACCAGGCTCACGGGGCACAAAGGTCTGGATTTGGTTCGGGCTAAGCTTGACGCCATACTCCAAAAAGGCGTGCGGATGGTGGTGCTCGGCTCCGGCGATTGGGAATACCAAGAGTTTTTTGAGGGCAAGGCGCGGCAGTATCCCGGCAGGTTATCTTTTTGCAAGGGCTTTATACCGGAGCTTGCCCAGAAAATTTATGCCGGCGCGGATATGTTCCTGATGCCTTCACGCCAGGAACCCTGCGGATTGGCGCAGATGATAGCCCTACGTTACGGTACAATCCCAATAGTTCGGGAAACCGGCGGGCTGGCCGACACCGTGCGTGACAGCGGAGACGGGGAAGGCAACGGCTTTACTTTTGCCCCGTATTCACCTTCGGATATGGTGCACGCGGTGTTCCGCGCCGTGGAGGGCTACGCCAACCGTGAGGGCTGGCGGGTTCTGCAAAAGCGCGCCATGGACTGCGACAACAGCTGGAAAAAATCCGCGGAAGAATATGCGCGCCTATATAAAAGCATAAAATAATTTTATAAAACTGATGATTTTGACAATGCCTTCATATCCACCTCGTTTCCGGAAAATCAAAAATGTCACTCAATTCCGTAAAATTCAGCGCAGTTCCCCCACAAAATCTTTTCCCGTTCCTCGGCGGAAAGCGCAAGCCGGTTAAAGCGCTCCAACTCTTCCATGTGGTTCCACA
>JAISRF010000216.1 GCA_031273775.1 Oscillospiraceae bacterium | reverse complement strand
TTGGTAAAAAAATAAGTTCAGCCGTGGTTTCCTTGTCAGGGGAAGGTGTGGAGATTTTTCAACCATATTCCCGCCGCGCGGATTTGAATCGAAAAATACTACCCGACCTTGACAACGCGCCTCTTGATATAATGTCATCGGGTTTTGGATAACAGCGGTAGAAATAACCCATAATTGCCTCACATCACACCTTGATATTTCGCCAGCTCCTCGTTGGGAGACTATGCTGGCCGACTTGTCAAGACACAAAATCAAATTTTCTTAATGGACTAACGTCGGGTCTCTTTTGTGCCGAATTTTGCGCCGTAAGCCGCGGCGGGGCGTTCATCAGCGCCGCGGCCATTATTTTTTTATTCATGAAAACACCTCGTTTCTTTGTGTCCAGCTGGACACGAATATTTCAATTAGAAGCGGAAAACCCGCGCCATTATTGGCTTTTTTCGGTGTCCAACTTGGACACAACGCATACTTTTTATGAAAAAATTTTTATGTTGACAAAATAGAAAAAACGATTATAATAAATACAGAGGGCAATACTCGCGTGAGCGGTTAGCCTACTTTAGATTGCGATGAAAATAACCGCGCACCTGGTAGGGGGAGCGGTTATTTTCGTTTGTTCTTGATTATGTATGCTGTTGCCACGAGGATTAAATACAGCACAATCAAATACTCCACGGCTTCACCCCCTTTCGGGGCTCAGCTAACCGCTCACGACTTAACGCCGCTTGCTTTCTTGTCCTCTGTGCTTTTATTTTAACACATTCGACAAGAAAATGCAACCGCCATTGCTGAATTTTTGACGTGTCCAATTTTCAAAAAAGATGATTGCAAACCCAATCGCAATATGATATGATAAGCGTGTTGTCAGAAAAAGTACCCCATTCACAGTATGAGAGGTTTGGCGCAACCCATGGCAAAAACGAAAAAGGACAGGATTATTATTGTGGGGTGCGGTCGCTTAGGTTCCTCCATAGCCGACATGCTTTCCGCCATCGGACACGGCGTCACCGTAATAGACATGAAGGAAACTGAGTTTCGTAAGCTGTCCGGGTCTTACGGCGGGTTTACCGTAGAGGGCGACGGCACCGATATTGATGTGCTGAAAGAAGCCAACGCCGACCGCGCCGGTTTGTTCATTGCAGCCACCGATGATGACGATACCAACATCATGGCTGCCGAAATCGCCAAAGTCATATTAAAAATTCCGCGGGTCGTTGTCCGGGTTAAAGACACCTCCAAACGTGTGGCGTACAGCGGGCTGGATATTGAATCCATCTTCCCCGCCGAGCTCTCAAGGCAGGAATTTCTGCGCATTACCGGTCTGCAAAAGGAGACGGAAATCAAATGAAGCTGCTGCTTGTGGGCGGGCACCAAAAAACTCGGGCGCTGGTGAAATCCCTTAAAGAAAAGCGCCACACCATAGTGGTCGTGAACGACGATTACGAGTGGTGCAAGCTACTTTCCAGCATGTACGGCGTCATCTGCGTTCACGGTGATTTGACCAAACCGTTTATTTTGGAGGACGCCGGCGTCCAGGGCATGGACACGGTCATCGCCCTTACCAACAACGACGCCAACAATTTAGTCATCTGCCAGGTTGCCAAGAAGCGGTTCAAGGTGCCGCACACCATCGCCGTTGTTAACGAGCCGAAGAATATGCAGGTTTTTCTAAAACTCGGTGTGGATAAGTGCGTTTCATCCACCAAAACCATTTCTGATATTATCGAAGCCGAGGCGGTGTTTGAGGAAATCCGCGAATACATGCCGCTGGAGGACGGGAAAATCGTCTGCGTGGAAATGACACTTACGGAAAAATCACCCGCAGCGAACAAGGTACTTTCCATTTTGGGGTTGCCGGAAGGTTGCATTATCGGGTGTGTGATACGCGATGGCCAGACCTTTGTCCCCCGCGGCAACACGAAGATTAAAGCCGGCGACAAACTGGTGCTGCTTTCCACCCCCGAAGCCGTGGATATTGCCGGGGAGGTTCTGTTAGGGAAACACACAAAAACAGTGAATAGTGAATAGTGAACGGTTATTATTCACTGATAAAGGGGTTGATTTACAACGGTTCTGCGAGCATTTTCAAATCTCGGTTTCGTGCCCAAGCTGTTTGTGCTGATGGGGCTGTTGCTTCTTTTTCCCGTCCTCATGGTTATTCCAAACCCCGCGGACGCGAAATATTTGCATTGCTTTCTTGTTCCGGCCGTCTTCTCCGCCGCCTTTGGCTTGGCGCTGGGACTTATTTCCGCTCGGTTGGGCACCGGAAAAAAACCGATCACTCTCCAGCGCGATTCGTTAATCGTGGTGGCAGTGTGGTTTTACGCTTTTGTTCTTGGCGCCGTGCCGTTCTACCTTTCGGGAATGCTTGATTGGCTCCAGTCGATTTTTGAATCGGTCAGCGGGTGGACCACAAGCGGTTTTACGGTCGTGAAGGTGGAAGAGGTTCCTAAAATTTTTCTGTTTTACCGCAGTTTTATGCAGTTTTGCGGCGGATTGGGCTTTGTGCTGTTAATGCTTCTGATTGCCAGCGGCGCGGACGCCATGCGCCTGTTTTCAGCGGAAGGGCACCCGGATAAATTGGAGGCTAACCTCCGCGGCACAGCGCGGCTGATGATGCTTATTTATTTGGGGCTCTTCGTGGGCGGATCGCTTTTGTATATGTGTTTCGGCATGGGTTGGTTCGATGCCGTCAACCACTGTATGTCGGCCATAGCGACCGGCGGCTTTTCCACCCACTCTGACAGTATCGGTTATTTTAACAGCCTGCCGATTGAAATTATAACCGTGGCGCTCATGTTGCTCGGCGCGACAAATTTCGCGGTCTTCGCACTGCTTATTAAAAGAAAGTTTCGCGCGGCGAGACGTGTGGGTGAACTGCGGTTTTTCGGCGTTTTTCTCACGATTGCCGTACTTGCGCTGGCTGTGCTTGGGTTGGGAGGCGTATATGCGAGTTTTGGGAAAAGCCTGCGGGTCACGCTGTTTCAGGCGGTTTCCGGCGTGACTACCACCGGGCTTTCCGTAGACAGTTTAACCGGCTGGCGGCCCGACATGACGCTGATTATGATTCTGCTGATGATTATCGGCGGCGGCTCCGGCTCTACCGCCGGCGGATTGAAATACAGCCGTGTATACATCCTTTCAGTTTCGTTCATTAACACCCTCCGGCGGAAATTTCTCCCTGAACGCGCCGTTTATGTGACCACTGTTCACACGGCACGGGGTCCAAAATCCCTCGGCGACCGGCAATTGCTGGCGGTTCACCATTTCGCGTTAATTTATCTGGTCACCCTGTTCGCGGGGACGTTGCTTTTAACCTTTAACGGTGTGCCGTTGCAAACCGCGCTGTTTGATTTTGCCTCGTCGCTCAGCACCACCGGGTACACGGACGGGCTGACCTCAATCGGCGCTGACCATTACATTTTGACCGTGCAGATTATCGGCATGATTTTGGCGCGGCTGGAGATTTACATTATATATGTCGCGCTGGCCGCGGGGGTTCGCGGAGCGCACAGAGCGATAAAGCAAGGTTGAGAGCGTAAAGTTTATTAAAGTGGGGTATTAACTTTGGTTCAAAGGGTATACGTGGAAAAGCGTCCTGGGTTTGACATTGAGGCTAAACGGCTGTTCGCCGACTTAAAAGAAAGTCTCTCGCTTTCCTCATTGACGAAGCTGAGACTTTTCAACCGCTATGACTGCGAGGGCATTGACGAAGCGGCATTCGAACGGGCAAAATCCGCCGTGTTTTCGGAGCCGAACCAGGATTTGATCACGGACGAACTGCCCCTTGATCGCTCTTGGGCGGTGGTGGCCGCAGAATACCTGCCGGGACAGTATGACCAGCGGGCGGATTCCGCCGCGCAATGTATTCAATTGTTAACAAGCGGCGAACGCCCCATTGTGGCCACCGCGCGGATCTTCGCCTTTAAAGGTGTGCTGACGGCGGACGAGCTGGCGGGAATCAAAAATTATCTCATCAACCCCGTGGAAAGCCGCCCCGCCTCACCGGAGCTTCCCGAGACCTTGCAAATTCCCCTCCCGTACCCGCCGGATATTGAACCGGTTGCCGGTTTTATTTCCATGAGCGATGACGAAATAGCCGAAATCCACAAAGCGCGGGGCTTTGCCATGACCTCCGCCGATTTGTGCTTTTGCCGGAACTATTTCACCGCCGAGGGACGCGACCCGACCGTGGCGGAACTGAAAGTGATTGATACTTACTGGTCTGACCACTGCCGCCATACCACCTTTAACACACGGTTGACCGGCGTGGTGATTGCCGACAGTCCCCTTGCCCCGGCTATTCGCGCCGCGTTTGCCGATTATTTGGCGGCGCGGCGGGAGGTTTACGGCGAACGCGAAGCCCAAAAAGACATTTCCTTAATGGATATGGCGACCATCGGAGGAAAGCTCTTAAAAAAACGCGGACTTATCCCGGATTTGGACGAATCGGAAGAAATCAACGCCTGTTCCATCGAAACCACGGTCATTATAGACGACAAAACGGGATGTCCATACCGGGAAAAATGGCTGGTACAGTTCAAGAACGAAACCCACAACCATCCCACGGAAATTGAGCCCTTCGGCGGCGCGGCCACCTGCCTGGGCGGCGCAATCCGCGACCCGCTTTCCGGGCGGGCATATGTGTACCAGGCCATGCGCGTAACCGGCAGCGGCGACCCCACCGAACCGCTTTCCGCCACCATGAAAGGCAAGCTTCCCCAGAAAAAAATCACCACGGAGGCCGCCCGGGGCTACTCGTCCTACGGCAACCAAATAGGGCTGGCCACCGGGCAGGTGACCGAGCTGTACGATGAGGGCTACAAGGCAAAACGGCTGGAAATCGGCGCGGTGATCGGCGCTTCGCCTAAAGAAAACGTGGTTCGCCTCACGCCCCGACCCGGCGATGTAATTGTTCTGCTGGGCGGACGCACGGGGCGCGACGGCTGCGGAGGCGCGACGGGTTCGTCCAAGGCGCACACCTCTACCTCAATCGAAACCTGCGGCGCCGAGGTGCAAAAAGGCAACGCCCCCACCGAACGCAAACTCCAGCGGCTGTTTCGCAACCCGAAAATCAGCAGGATGATTAAACGCTGTAACGACTTCGGCGCGGGCGGCGTGGCGGTCGCGATCGGCGAATTGGCCGACAGCCTGAATATTAACTTAGACATGGTGCCAAAAAAATACGAAGGTTTAAGCGGCACCGAGCTTGCCATTTCGGAATCTCAGGAGCGAATGGCGGTAGTGCTCTCCCCTGACGATTTGGCTGAATTTATCCGGGAAAGCGGCGTGGAAAACTTGGAAGCCACCCCGGTGGCCCGGGTGTCCGAAACCGGGCGGCTGGTGATGACGTGGCGGGGCAAAACCATAGTCGATTTAAGCCGCGGATTTCTGGACACCAATGGGGTTACGGCCGAGGCAAGCGCGGCAATCACGCCGCCGGACAGTGATTTTTCACCGCTGAAAGCGCCGGCGGAACTTGCCGGGCTGACACCTGCCAAAGCGTTTTCCAAAAACCTTGCGCGTCTCAACGTTTGCTCCCAAAAAGGGCTTTCCGAGCGGTTTGACTCGTCAATCGGCGCAAACACGGTGCTCATGCCCTTTGGCGGCAAAACACAGCTCACCCCGGAGGAAGCCATGTGCGCCAAGCTGCCGGTGCTTACGGGTGAAACCACCACCGCTACCGCCATGAGCTACGGCTTTATTCCCCAAATTTCTCGCCTTTCACCGTTTTTGGGCGCGCAGTACGCGGTGGCAGAGTGCCTGTCCAGGCTGGCGGCGGCAGGGGCGAACCCGCTGACCGCCCGGCTTACCTTTCAGGAATATTTTGAACGGCTTTACGACAAGCCGGAACGCTGGGGCAAGCCCGCGGCGGCTCTCTTGGGCGCTCTTAAAGCGCAGTTAGCGTTGAACACGCCGGCAATTGGCGGAAAAGATTCCATGTCCGGCTCTTTTGAAGATATGAACGTTCCCCCTACGCTGGTCAGCTTTGCCGTGGCGGTCACAGACGCGCGGAACACGGTTTCCGCCGCGTTCAAGAGCGCGAATCACCCAGTATTTCTCGTTCCGCTGCCCGTCCACGGAGACTTGACCCCGGATTACGGTCGTTTGCGGGAAATCTACAAAACGCTATACGCCGCTTCAAAAGCAAAAAAAATCCTCGCTGCTTCTGTGGTAAAAGAGGGCGGCGCTGCGGCATGTGTGGCAAAAATGTGCTTTGGCAACCAAATAGGTTTCGAATTTAACATTTCGGACGCCGATACGCTGTTCGCGCCGCTGGCGGGTTCTCTGGTCCTGGAGAGCGCCGGTGATTTGAAATCGGAAATTTCCGGCGCGGTTTTTTTGGGGCGCACAACCGCGCAAAAGAACATCATCATTTCCGGGGAAGAACTTTCCCTGCCGGAACTGATTGATATCTGGCAGTCACCGCTGGAAAGCGTCTTCCCGCAAAAGGCCGCCGGAGCGAACGAGGAATTCCGTGAAGCGATTCCGTATTATGTAAATCGGCAGCCAACAACCCGCGCGACCGAAGGCTACCCCTGCAATAAACGGTCAACGCTCAGCGGTCAACGGTCAACTGCGAAACCCCGCGTGTTTATTCCGGTGTTTCCCGGCACGAACTGTGAATATGATACAGCCCGAGCATTTTCCCGCGCCGGAGGCGAGCCGGATTTGCTGGTGATGCGCAACCTTACGGCATCGGACGTTGAAGAGACGGCGCTGGAGATGGAAAGGCGCATCTCACAGGCACAGATGATTATGCTTCCCGGCGGGTTTTCCGCGGGTGACGAACCGGACGGAAGCGGCAAATTTATCGCTGCGGTGTTCCGTAATCCGCGGATACGGGCGGCGGTCATCGAGCTGATAGAGTCTAGAGATGGCCTTATGCTCGGCATTTGCAACGGGTTTCAGGCACTGGTAAAGCTGGGGCTTCTGCCCGGCGGTGAAATCCGGGAGCTTACCCCCGACGACCCTACTTTAACCTTCAACACCATCGGACGGCACGTGTCTCAGATGGCATATACAAAAATCAATTCCGTAAAATCCCCGTGGCTGGCGGACTGTGAGCCCGGCGCGGTGTATGCCGTCCCGGTTTCCCACGGCGAAGGGCGGTTTGTAGCCTCACGCGAACAAATTGAACAGCTGGCGCAAAACGGTCAAATTGCCACGGTTTACTGTACTCCGGACGGCACTCCCGCCTTTGACGTACCGCAAAATCCCAACGGCTCTGTTTGCGGGATTGAGGGAATTTGCTCGCCGGACGGCCGCGTTTTCGGTAAAATGGGACACAGCGAACGTGTCAGCGATTGGTGTTATGTAAACATACCGGGCAATAAATTCCAACCCATATTTTCTTCCGGGGTCAAATATTTCAGCTGAATAAAATGAATGAAGGAGCGCGAAAAACTGATGGATGACAAAAAAATCGCCGTACTCATTGACGCGGACAATATATCCAGCAGATACATTTCAAGCATTTTTGATGAAGTCTCAAAATTCGGCACTCCCACATATAAACGGATATACGGAGACTGGACAAAGCCCAATCTGGGTTCATGGAAAGACGTGCTGCTTGAACATTCTATCACGCCTATCCAGCAATACAGTTATACGACAGGAAAAAACGCCACCGACTCGGCCATGATCATTGATGCCATGGATATCCTGTATTCCGGTAATGTCGAAGGGTTTTGTTTGATTTCAAGCGACAGTGATTTTACCAAGCTGGCCGCCCGCCTCCGGGAATCGGGCATGTACGTCATAGGTATGGGTATGAAAAGTACGCCCACGGCTTTTCGTTCAGCTTGCGAAACGTTCCGGTACCTTGAGGTTTTACTGCCCGAGCCGGCTGTCAAAAAGCAGAGAACAACCGTTCCCTCCGGGCCGGTTATAGACGCTATCGGTACCGATTTGAATGAAATAATCCTCGCGATCAAAGCAATCGTTGAGGAGGATCAGAGCGATGACGGTGTATATTTAAGCCGCGTCGGAAGCCTGCTCAACAAGAAATACCCGGATTTTGACTCACGCAATTACGGATATAACAAGCTCAAACAGCTCGTTATATCCACGAAGCAATTTGAAGTAAAAAGAACCAAGGATTCCGGTGTTTCTTTTATGGTACGGATTAAAAACGGAGATGTGGTATAAAATGAAATATATTGTGCTGCTTTGCGACGGCATGTCGGATTTTCCTCTTGAAACACTTCAAGGCCAAACGCCCATGCAAAAGGCAAACAAGCCGAACATGAACCTTCTGGCTCATACGGGTGAACAGGGGCTTTGCAAAACCGTGCCTGACGGTATGAAGCCCGGAAGCGATGTGGCGAATCTTTCCGCACTGGGTTATAACCCCGCCGAATGTTACACCGGGCGTTCTCCTCTGGAAGCCGCCTCAATCGGCATTGACATGAATGACCGCGACGTGGCGCTCCGTTGCAATCTGGTCACGCTTTCGGACGATTCCGGCTATTCGCGGAAAATCATGCTGGATTATTCCGGCG
>JAISRF010000206.1 GCA_031273775.1 Oscillospiraceae bacterium | reverse complement strand
TACAACGCGGACGCGATTTTTGTTGAAGAAGGCTTGACCGTAAGCACCACCGAGGGGTTTGAAGATAAGTACGGATTTAAAATAGTTGAGAATTGAGAGTTGCGGTTTGCTTCGGCTGTTTTCCCCCTTTGATTTGTTGCCCACGCTGTTGTGCGTTTTAATTATGATTGCTTCATTCATTTACATAGCGCCATCCGGCGGGGACAACATGACTGCGGTCATTACCTCACCGGACGGCGTACAGAAGGTTAACCTCTTGGCTGTGACCCGAACGCATACGCTTGAGCTTGGCGGCGAGTACGGAGTGACGCTTTTGGTGGAGCGTGGAGCGATTCAGTTCAGAGATTCCGCCTGCCGCGACCGGATTTGCGTTAAATCGGGCGTTTTGAACCGGATCGGCGACATCGCGGTTTGTCTGCCCGCCCACGTTTCGGTGAGAATTGAGGGCAAAGATGACGCGAACGGCGTAGACGCAGTGACAGGATAACGTGCCACAGGGCGGCGGCGCAGTTGACGGTTGACGGTGTTTTGCCGCGGCAAGTTACCGAAACTCGCAACTCATAACCAATCGGAGGGAAATCAACTGTCAACAGTCAACGGTCAATGGTCAACTGCCAAACGCGCCGCTTTGCTCGGCTTGTTCGCAGCCCTTGCCGCCGCGCTTTCAGCGTTTGAGGGAGCGCTCCCTCCCCTGCCCTTTCTTCCGCCGGGCGCAAAGGCCGGGCTTTCCAACATAGCGGTGCTGGTCGCCGCCGGGGAATTGGGCTTTTCGGGCGCTCTGTCGGTCGCCTTATTCAAAGGCGCAACCGCGTTTTTCACAAGGGGCGCGGTCGCCGGGTTGATGAGCCTTTCCGGCGGGCTGGTCAGCGCGTTTATCATGACGGTTGCCGCAAAAAACGGGCGGTTCGGATTTGTCGGTGTGGGTCTTTGGGGCGCGCTGTTTCACAATCTTGCGCAGCTTGCCGTTGCATGGCTACTGATTGGGCGCGCGGTGTTTTATTACCTGCCGGTATTCATGCTCTTGAGCCTGTGCACAGGATCGGTGACAGGGCTGGTGGCGGGACTTACGGTATCCGCTATGCGAACCATTAAAAATTGAAGGGGAAAATCAATGCCAAAACCTAAAAAGAGTGTTGTCAATTTCCGGGGCGGCATTCATCCAGCCGGACACAAGAGGACGGCGGAATGCGCTACCGTGGACATGCCACCGCCCGAACTTGTAACCATCCCCATGCAGCAGCATATCGGAGCGGCGTGCCAGCCGATGGTTAAACCCGGCGAAACCGTCTATTTAGGCCAGCGTGTGGGCGACACCGACGCGTTTGTCGCCGCGCCCATTCATGCCAGCGTTTCGGGAACCGTCAAAAAAATCGGCGAGCTGATGCTACCGTCCGGCCAGCGTACCCAAACGGTGGTTATCGAATCGGACGGGTTGATGACCCCGCATCCGAAAGTCGTACCGCACACTATTTCAACGCCGGATGAATTGGCCGGCCACGCTCGGAGGAGCGGCTTGGTGGGCTTTGGCGGCGCGGGCTTTCCCGCCCATGTCAAACTCCGACCGGTGCCGGGTAAGCCCATAGACACCATCATCATCAACGCCGCCGAATGCGAGCCTTTTATCACCAGCGACTACCGCGAATGCATGGAAAACACCTTCGATGTCTTAAACGGAATCAACCTGCTGATTGACGTGTTAAAGCCCGGGCGTGTAGCGATTGCGTTGGAGGATAATAAGCCAAAGGCGACGGAATTGTTCGGTGCGTTGCTCTTGGCGCAAAAATATTCCGGCGGCAACATTGACGTAACCGCCATGAAAACCCGTTACCCGCAGGGCGCGGAAAAAATGATTTGCTACACGGTCACGGGTCGGATTATTCCCGCGGGCGCGCTTCCGGCCGATGTGGGCTGTATGATTGTTAACGTGAGCACGGTCGGTTTTTTGTACCGTTACGTTCAAACCGGAATGCCGCTGATTTCCAAGCGGATTACGTTGGATGGGTCGGCGGTTAAAAGCCCGTGCAATGTACGGGTTCCGATTGGAACCTCCGTCCGCGAGGTGGTGGAATTTTGCGGCGGGTACAGGGAGACACCAAAAAAACTGCTTTCCGGCGGCCCCATGATGGGAATGGCGCTGACAGATGACAGCTTTCCAATCCTCAAGCAAAGCAACGCGATTTTGGCCTTCAACGATGCTGACGCCGCCCCCCGGCCGATTAAACCCTGCTTTCGGTGCGGGCAGTGCGTCAAGGTCTGCCCCATGCGGATTATGCCAACCATGGTAAGCCACGACTACGACGCGAAGAATATTGAGGGTCTCAAACGAGCCGGAATCACCGCCTGCATGGAATGCGGTTCCTGCGCGTACTCCTGCCCGGCAAACCGCCCGTTGGTGCAATATATCCGCATGTCGAAAGAACTGATAAAAAAGAGTTGAGGGGTACGCCTGAGCTTATTGATTTTGCGAAACTTGTTTTGAAAGGTGAAATTATAAATTGAGTGATACCAAACAGCTTTTGGTGGTGCATTCATCGCCGCATTTTCACTCCTCGCGCTCAACGTCCAACGTCATGCTCGATGTGATTATCGCGCTGATTCCGGCGCTGGCGGTCTCCGTTTGGCTGTTCGGCCCGCGCGCGCTGATTGTAACGCTGATTTGCGCGTCGGTCTGCGTTGTCGCGGAATATATCACCCGACGGATTCTGAAACGGGACAATGCAATCGGCGATTTGTCCGCTGTGGTCACGGGGTTGCTTCTGGGGTTCAATCTTCCGCCCTCCATCCCCTTTTGGATGGCCGGCGTGGGTGCTTTGGTAGCCATTGTGGTCGTGAAGCAGATGTTCGGCGGGCTGGGCTTTAACTTCGTGAATCCCGCGCTGATTGGGCGGATTGCGCTGATTGTTTCTTTCCCCAAGGAAATGTCCGCTTTTACCGCGCCCTTTGCCTGGCATGGCTCGGCGGACGCGGTTACCTCGGCAACGCCGCTCGGCATTCTGAATGAAGGTTCCGGGGAGGCGTTGCCCTCTTTAGCGGATTTATTTCTTGGCCGGCACGGCGGCAGTCTGGGCGAAACCTGCGCGCTGGCCTTATTGATTGGAGGGATTTATCTGGTTGTCCGCCGGGTGATTTCTCCGGTGATTCCGCTGTGTTACATATGCACGACTGTATTCATCACCACGCTGTTCGGGCAGAACCCGCTTGTACAGCTGCTCTCCGGCGGGCTGATTTTGGGCGCGGTATTCATGGCGACCGATTACGTCACCTCTCCCGTCACCTTTTCCGGCAAAATTATTTTTGCTTTTGGATGCGGCGTGCTCACGGCGGTTATCCGTCTGTGGGGTTCCATGCCGGAGGGCGTGTCCTTTTCCATTATCATCATGAACATTTTGGTACCGTACATCGAGCGGGCGACGCAACCCGTGCCGTTCGGCGTAAAACGCGAAAAGGAGAAGCGGAAATGAGCAAAAAAGAACTGATTATCCCGGCTTTTTCTCTGTTTATCATTTGTCTGCTGACGGCGGCGGCTTTGTCCGTGACGAACTATTTCACCGAGCCGAAGATTGAACGGCGGACAGCGGAGGATTTGCAAACGGCGCTTAGCCGATTGCTGCCTGCCGACAACTACGACCTCGCCAGTATCGGCATAACTGGCAGCGACGAAGCCGCCATGTCGGTCTATTACAAAGCAATGCATGGCGGTGAACCGATAGGCTATCTGTTCACCACCTCATCAAAAGGCTACGGCGGGGACGTGACAGTGCTCACCGCCGTATCAACTGAGGGCAAAATCATCGCCATTGAGGTACTTGAGCTTTCGGGTGAAACGCCCGGATTGGGGCAAAACTGGAGCAAAAAAGAAAACTGGGAACAGTTCGCGGGCAAAAGCATCGAAATCGGCGTGGCGAAAAACAACCCTAAAGACCATGAAATCGTCGCCGTCACCGGGGCTACCATTACGTCAAAGGCGGTCACAGAAGCCGTAAACACCGCTTTGGA
>JAISRF010000200.1 GCA_031273775.1 Oscillospiraceae bacterium | reverse complement strand
AAGCTTTGCACACCGAGTTGCGATGAAGAAGCCGCGGAAAACGTTTCTGAAGCAAAAGTGCCGCCGTTATCTGTTTTAATTGAACATGCGATGCATAGGACGGAAACCGCACACAATATAAGCGCACAAAGTGCCAGTGAAAGGTTATGCTTTTTAATCATAATACAAACACACTCCTACGGCATAGCCGTTTTTTAGGCAAAGATCGACAGAAAGAACGGGGCGGTAAATTTTCCCGCCCCGTTCTTGGTTTGACGATTAGATGTCATCTCCGCCGCCTATGGGGTTATCGCCAGCATCTTCATAAGACGCAATCGGATAAAGCGAAACGAACTTTTCTAATTCAACCTTGGGCGCTTCATACGGTTTTTTCATGCCATTCACCTCCGAGTTTTAAAGATGTTAAACGAATTAAAATTCACTGAGCGACAGTGTTGGCAGTATCGCGCCCCAAATCAGCATTTGCTTGGTTCCAACTTTTCCAGTAGGCACCGCCTCCGGTTTTATAGTTACCAGTGCCGTCTTCATTGTCACTCTCTGTAGCGTAAATCGTCCTTAAATTGCCATTTTCATCAGTGTACGTGATGTAGGCACGGGCGGAAAACGGCGTTGATCGCTGCGCGGATGAGGTAAGTCCTGTAATAACAGCGGTGTATCGCTTGTAACCCTCAAATTCGTTAAAGATATTCTGCGCTTTGACAACGGTGACATAACTCTTGCTAACTGGGCCAGCAAGGGTTTCGTTTGCCCAACCTCTGACAAGCTCACTCGGGGAACCGATGGCTTCGTTGCCGAAGAAGTTCTTACTCACCAAAAGAATTCCGAATTCAATCTGTTGGTAGCCGCCAAGCGAGTCCGCCAAATCATCACTGATTCTGGCCATGAATCGCAGTCCGCTGTCAGACTGACGGACTTGCGAGCCCAATATGCCAAAAGGACGTAAATCACTGTTAAACACGTCAGTGGAATCAACCTCTTCAAGCTGAGCAGGCGCATCCTCAAATTTAGAATACAGCGTGATATTTTGGGACAAGGCAGCATCCGGATCAAATGCAATCGTTTTCTGTGAATCAGTAAACCAGCCAAGGAACAATTTTTCACCGTCCTCGTCTAACGGCAGTTGGGAAGCTGTAATTTTGTCGTCTGCACCTGCCGTGAGAACGGTACCGTTAAGTTGCGACTTTGTAGCAACCAGAGTAGCGGTTTTGGCGGGTGCCGCAATCACGGTTGAATCACTGACGGGGGAATTCACACTCATCAATTGGAATCCTGTGCCAGCATCATCATAATCTGCGAACTGGAGATTCTCCGCCGTAAAAGTAGCAGTGCCGATTGCGGTAGCCGTGAACGGCAGGGAAAAAATAGCAGCGTTCGGGGCGGAATACAGCTTGTCATCGGTGTCCATTTCTTTTGCAAACACCAAAACCCTTATTTTAACCCTGCCTCCATCTTCCGCGTCTGTCCATTGATGAGCGCTCACATCGAAGTTATCCATGTTGGCCGCCGGATTAATTGGGTCTACGTCACTGTCGTAACTAAGCTTGTCGGTGTCATAAACAATGTCCAGTGTCAAGCCAACAATACCTTTGTTATACGCCGTTTTGGTAACACTCACTTCAAGATTTACGTCACCACCCGTGATTGCATTTTCTGTGGCGGTCAGGGTGGCGGCTGCTGTCGAAGAAGCGACCGCATAACCGACCACTGTGGCCGTCACGAGCAACGCCGCAGCGACACATGCCGCCAGAATTTTTCTTGACCATGTTTTTGCGGTTTTCATTCTGTTTCCTCCTTTAAATTGTTTGACCTTGCCCGAACTGACAGGTGATTGCCTGTTCTCCACCTCTTTCATGACCGCCGAAAGAACATCGTCTTCCGTACGGGTTAAATTTTCGCCGATTGCCTGCGCGATTGCCTGTTTGAGCGTCATTTTGCCGTGCCCCCTTTCTTGCTTTTTTATGTCAAATTGAATTTTTCCTTCAATTTTTCAACAGTGCGGTAGAGCCTGCTTTTTGCTCTGGATTCATTTATGTTCAGAATTTTCGCGATACTTGCCCATGTTTCATCGTGGTAAAAATACAGGACGAATATTTTAACGGTAAGCGGGTCAAGTGTTTTTATATACTGCCATATTTCCTGTGTATCCAGTTTTGCGTCTTCCGGCAGTTCCTGTACAAGCAGGGCTTCCATTGCCTCGAAATTTTCACCGTCCGCGATTTCGGAGAAAGCCGGTATGTTGTTTTTGGAAATTGAGTTGCTGGTGTAAAGTTTACTTAGCTCGTGGTTGGCAATCTTATAAAGGTAATGCAGCGGATTTTCCACCATATTCCCACGCGTTTGGACGCTTTCGTAATAATTAAGGTATGTCTTTTGCATGATGTCCGAGGCGTCGTCTATATTTCCGCACTTTGAAACCGCGTATTTCAGAATTTGGTCACAGGTGGAATGATAAAGCAGAGCAAACGCCCGGTTTTTTTCTCCGTTCACCGACCCTTTCACATCCCTCTGTCTAATAAGAGCGTTTTTTTGCGCGTTTAGTTGCAGGGAAAAGAAAAAAAATCAAAAAAAAATATTATTGCGCGGCTTTTCTCTCATGGTGTAAGGACTACCGCGAGTTCTTCTCACAAAACACGTGGGAACTTTTTGTGTGTTAAGCACACTTTTATCATAGGACTTTTATGAAAAATTTCGTCACTCCACGCTTTTCAGCGAACTCACCATGTCAATCTTTTTAATAAACGCGTACATTATGAGGTTCACAATCAGGGCGAACGCCAACGTCAGCACGGCGGAATAAACGTAGCTCTGCCACAGCAGGGAGCGTGAAAACATCAGCATATCAACCTCCATGGTGCCGATGATATACCGCTGGATGCCCACGCCAAGCCCCAGCCCGACCCCCGTGCCCAGCAACACAAGCGAAATGTTCTCCCTGTAGGTGTACATGGCGACCTCCGGATCGAAAAAGCCGAGCACTTTAATGGTCGCGAGTTCCCGCCCCCGCTCCTCCAGGTTGATAGTGGACAGCGAAAACAACACCACAAACACCAGCGCGGCGGCACTTGTTGTGAGCACAAAAACCACTGTCCGCATGGCATCCGCCATTTTGCCGAAGATGGATACCAGGTCGGACGTAAAGGTTACGCCGCTGACGTTGTCTTGTGCCAGCAGCCGGGAGGAAAGTGCCGGTTTGTCCGTGTTCTGGGTCACATGGCAAAGAAGCTGATTGAGCTCGCGCTCCTCCCCAAACGCCGATTCATACGCCCCGGGCGACATAAACAGGTAATGATACAGGTAATTTTCGCAGATGGCGGCCACCGCTACGCCGTATGTTTGTGAATCCGCGGTCACGGTCACGCGATCTCCCGGTTTCAGCCCGTATAGGCTGGCAAGCTTTTCGGAAATGACCGCGCCCTCCTCCGGCAGGGGAATGGCTTTTTTGGTTTTGCTGTCGCGCAAGAAAAAATAACCGGGCAGTTCGGCGGCGTTTTCCGGAACCAACAGGGTGGCGGCTCTGATCTGACTGCCATCGGTCACCTCCACGGATTTTTGCGTAAGCCGTAAGGAATCGGTGATTTCGGGGGTATCGCCGGCCAGCGCGGGGAGGTCGGAACCCTGCCGGACATCAATCTGCAAATCAAACCTCTGGATTTCTTCATATTGCTTCCGGGTTATGGTAGAAATGGAATCCCTCATCCCGAAGCCCGCGAACATCAGCGCGGTACAGCCCGCCACGCCAATCACCGTCATAATCAGGCGTTTTTTGTACCGGAACAGATTGCGAACCGCCACCTTGCGGGAAAAATTCAGATGCTTCCAAATAAGGGAAACGCGTTCCAGCCAGATCCGCTTGCCGCCGTGCGGAGCCAAAGGGCGCATCAGCTCGGCCGGGGATGCCCGCAGGGAGGTTACACACACCAGCCACGCCGGAACCGCCGCGCACAGTACGGAAAACCCGCAGGAGAGAGCCGCGGACGGCCAGTTAAAATCCACGTGGAGGCCGGGAAAATGGTAGAGCGTTTCGTACGCGCCGAAAACCACCCTCGGGAAGATGTTGAACCCGGCAATCACCCCGGCCGCGCTCCCGATAAACGAGGCGGAAATGGCGTAAAACAGGTACCGCGCCGCAATCCGTCCGTTTTTGTAGCCCAGCGCCTTGTATGTGCCGATCATGGCGCGGTCGGAATCCACCAGTCTGGTCATGCTGGTCATGGTAACCAGCACCGCCACCAGAAAAAACAGCAGCGGCATCACCAAACTCAAGCCGTCCACGCGCTTTGAGTCCTGCGCGTAGCCGCTCAACGCGATGTTGGTTTCCACGTTTAAGATGTAATATTTCGGGTCGGGGAGGCCACTCAAAAGCGCTTCCGGCGGGTTTTCCGGGTCGATTGGCAGTCCCGCCAGGAGCGCGCCGTCAATCGCCTGATTTTTCAGTCCTTCTTTATTGATTCGCGCCCGTTCGTCCAACAGCGTTTCCAGCGCGGATCCGGCGGGTTCCGCGGCGTCCTTGTAGGCGTCCCCAAACCGGGAAAGCCCGGACGCGGCGGGCACGGAGAGGTATAAATCCGTGTACTTCGGTA
>JAISRF010000163.1 GCA_031273775.1 Oscillospiraceae bacterium | reverse complement strand
TTTGAAAGTCCCTTGCGCGGCAGCCCGCGGCTTGCGGGGATTCACGCCCCGCAGCAGCGCTTGTATTTTTTGCCGCTGCCGCAGGGGCAGGGGTCGTTGGGGCCGACTTTCTTGCCCTTTCTCACGGTTTTAGAACCCGGATCGGAACCATCGTCCGCACCGCTGGTTCCGGTCACCTTCGCGACCTGTTCGCGCTTTACGTCCTCCTCGCGGCGAACGTTGACTGTCAGAATTAACTTAGTGGTTTCCTCCCGAATGGAATCGGTCATGGCGGCAAACATGTCAAAGCCCTCGTTGCGGTACTCCACCACCGGGTCATGCTGGCCGTACGCGCGCAGGTAAATCCCGCGGCGGAGTTCATCCATGGCATCGATATGATCCATCCAGTGACTGTCCACGCTGCGGAGCAAAACCACACGTTCAACCTCGCGCATAATCTCTTCTCCAAAGGATTCCTCGCGCCCTTCGTACAGCGTATGCGCCTTGTCTTTCAAATCCTCGGCGATTTTCTCCGCTGACGCTCCGGCAAGTTCTTCACCCTCAAAGACAAAATCGTCCTCATTCACCAGCCAACCGAGGAAATAATCGCGCAAACCCTCCAAATTCCAGTTGTCGTGAACGATTTTGTCAGACAGAAACAGCGCGACTTTTTCGTCTATGGTCTGATCTATCATCTTCACAACGGAGTCCTTAATATTCTCGCCGTTGAGCACCTTGTCACGCTGGCCGTAAATAATTTCGCGCTGGTGGTTCATCACATCGTCAAAGTCCAGCACGCTTTTTCGCTGGGCAAAGTTGCGGCCTTCCACCTTTTTCTGGGCGTTTTCAATGGTGCCGGAAAGCATTTTCGCTTCCAGCGGGGTATCTTCGTCCACCTTCAGCATTTCCATCATGCGGAAGACGCGCTCCCCGCCGAACAGCCGCATTAAATCGTCTTCGGCGGAAATATAAAACCGGCTCACACCGGGATCGCCCTGACGACCGGAACGCCCGCGGAGCTGATTGTCAATCCGGCGGGATTCATGCCGCTCGGTGCCTATGATAAACAGGCCGCCCGCCTCACGGACTTTATCCGCCTCCGGACCGATTTCTTCTTTGTGCCGCTGATAGAGCTTTTGGTACTCCTCCCGCGCCGAAATAATTTCGATCTTGTCTGTGTCCGCGAAGCCGGTCGCCTCAACGATGATTTCCTCCGGTATTTCGCGTCTCCTGAGTTCCGCCTTCGCCTGATATTCGGCGTTGCCGCCAAGGATAATATCCGTGCCGCGCCCCGCCATGTTTGTGGCGATGGTGACCGCGCCGGGCCGCCCGGCCTGCGCTACGATTTCCGCTTCTTTTTCGTGGAATTTGGCGTTCAAAACCACGTGAGGAACGCCTTTCTTTTTCAAAAGCTCGCTTAAATACTCGGATTTTTCGATTGAAATGGTGCCGACAAGCACGGGTTGCTCCTTTTCATGGCATTCGATAATCTGCTCAATGACTGCGTTGAACTTGCCGCGCTCGGTTTTGTACACCACGTCCGGGTTGTCTTTTCGGATCATGTCGCGGTTTGTGGGGATTTCCACCACATCTAATTTGTAAATCTCGCGGAATTCCTGCTCCTCCGTCATGGCAGTTCCTGTCATGCCGGACAGCTTGGCGTACAACCGGAAAAAGTTCTGGAAGGTAATGGTGGCAAGGGTTTTGCTTTCGTGCTCCACCTTGACGCCTTCTTTGGCTTCAATCGCCTGATGAAGCCCCTCGTTGTAACGGCGGCCGAACATCAGGCGACCGGTGAATTCGTCAACAATAATGACCTCGCCGTCTTTAACCACGTAATCGACGTCGCGGCTCATAATACCGTGCGCTCGGATGGCCTGATTCACATGGTGGGCAATGGTGATGTTGTCTGCATCGTTGAGGTTATCAATCCCGAAGAATTTTTCCGCCTTTTTCACACCGGAGGGCGTGAGGGAGACGGTGCGCGCTTTCTCGTCCACCAAAAAATCGGCGCCCTGGTACTGGTCGTCGTGCTCCTCTTTGTCATCAAGTTCCCGTACCTTCACCATGTGCAGGGTACGGGCAAATTTGTCGGCCTTCTGGTACAGATCGGTAGATTTGTCTCCCTGACCGGAAATAATCAACGGCGTACGCGCCTCGTCAATCAAAATAGAGTCCACCTCGTCCACAATGGCAAAGTGATGACCGCGCTGAACCTTGTTCTCCTTGTAAATGACCATGTTGTCGCGCAGGTAGTCGAACCCGAGCTCGTTGTTGGTGCCGTAAGTGATGTCGGCGTTGTAGGCGGCGCGGCGCTGATCGTTGTTCAGACCGTGGACAATCAGCCCTACCTCCAGCCCCAAAAAGCGGTAAACTTTACCCATCCATTCGCTGTCGCGGCGTGCAAGGTAGTCGTTGACGGTGACGATATGGACACCTTTCCCGGTCAGGGCGTTCAGGTAGGCGGGCAAGGTGGCGACCAGCGTTTTGCCTTCACCGGTTTTCATTTCCGAAATGCGCCCCTGATGGAGCACAATGCCGCCCATTAGCTGTACCGGGAAATGCCGCATGTTCAGCACACGGTCGGAAGCCTCGCGGCAAACGGCAAAGGCTTCGGGCAAAATGTCGTCCGTGGTGGCGCCGTCCTCTAACCGTTCCCGAAAATAATCCGTTTCCTGGCGCAGCTCATCGTCAGTCATTTCCTTGTATTTCGGCTCCAGCGCCAGAATTCGCTCCACAACAGGCGTAATGCGCTTGATTTCCTTTTTGGAGTAATTGCCGAACAGAATTTTCATAAGACCCATGTTATTGCTCTCCTAACTAAAGATTGAATTTTCCCCACTTTATATATATCCGAAACATTTTATCACGGTTTGTGAGAAAAGAAAAGGATTTTTTGTAAATTATTCGTTTGTCATATCAACCCGAGTAAACCCAGCGCGAAATTCACTGCCATCATGGCCAGAAGCGGAATAAATAAGCTTACGCCGCCCTCGGCGCGGATTCGATTCTCGCGCTCAGCGCCGTCCTCGGCTTCCTCGCGGATAACGCGCAGGCGGGAGAAAACCCGTTTGCCGTAAATATAGTCGGCCAAAAGCGCGGCAACAATCCTTGTGCCAAGCCAAAGAACCGCTCCGGCGATTAACCCCGCGACAGTGAACGGCGCGGATTTGAACAACGTATCCGTTAAAGCGTCCCACATTTGAGCCGACATATCCGGCGCGTTGGTTTGGACGATTTTCACCAGCGATTCATTGACTGCGGCAAGAAAGGGAGAAAACAGAGCCATGCTGATAAGCGAAGCAATCGTAAACAGAATCCCCTCTTTGTAGCATTTGCGGAAGAAAAACCAATAGCCGGGAATAAGCAGTGCCGCCCAGTTCCGACCGGTTTTGCGGTGTTTGGCTGGTTTTTGACCGTCAACGTCAGCCTTGGCGGGTTCACCCTCTTGCGGCGTTTCCTTCTGTGCCTGCCCAAACATACGGGAAAACAGCGGAATATAACGCCGGGTGTTGGCCGCCACAAAGCGGGCGACCTCCGGAACGGGAACGCCGTCCAGTTCCAGCCCGGGGTCTACGCCGCCGTAAGGGTCGGGCGGAACGATATGCACAAAACCGCCCGGGAACGGGGGCATCTGCGGCACGGGCGGGAAGGGCGTACCGCCGGAGCCACGGACGTCCGCAGAAAAGGAATGTCCGCAGTAAGGGCAGAAAATCACATCAGAAGTGGAGGGACGACCGCATTGCGGACAAACATGCCCCACGCGGTCATTTTGCGTGAGATGAAAGCCCGGAGGCGGGGACGGCGGAATCGCTTTTTCCTCTTTGAGGGCGGGCGGCTGCCACGTAAAAGAGCCGTGGCGAGCGCTGTTGGCGCATTGGCCCAGTAACCGGTAGCAGTTCCGGTGGTGAGGCGTCCCGCAATCGGGACATACGGCAATATCGTCATCGGCAAAAAGCTTACCGTGACAGACGGGACAAATTGAATTTTCAAAGTCTTGCATGAGGCACCCCTATTCAATTCATAACGCATAATTGCTCATGCATTATGGCGGTGTCCGCTTGCGCGGACGATTCAAATTTACAAAAGCTGTGCCCGAAAGTGGTTGAGCGCATTGGCCTTCAGCTTGACACTCTAAATTAAAGTAATGATTCATCGCGGTCTTTCATATGATTGAACAAGCTCTAAATCTATGACAAAGGATGAAGCCTGGTTATGGCGGTAATGAAATATGTTTATATTGTGCTGGCGGTGGTTGCGGGACTATCGGTGTTTTTTGCCGCGTTTAAAAGCAAACGCCCGCTTCGGACACTGGCTGCCTCCGCGTTTACAGGGTTGGCTGCGCTTGCGGTGGTCGCCGCTACGGGTTACATCACCCAGGTTTCTGTGCCCATTAATTTATGGTCTGTACTGTGCGCGGCTGGGGCCGGGCTTCCCGGCGTGGTACTGATGCTAACCATGAAGATTGTGTGGAACATTTAGTCCATTTGACAATTATTCCTGTGGTCCTGCGGGAATTTTTTTATTCCATCGCTGAAAGCGACAGCATAACCGTCAATTCTCAATTTGTTTTCGAGCGCTTTTTTCTGCCTTACGTCCGTTCCCGCGAAAGAGAGCGGTGTGTACTCGGAAATAAAGCGGGAAACCACCCGTTCCCCGTACCGGCGTTCCAGTTCCGCCGGGATGAGATTCGTGCTTATTACCATTGGTTTTTTTTGCAGAAGCCGCGTGTTGATGATATGATAAACGGCGGAGACGGTAAAGGGCGAGGAGTATTCCGCGCCCAAATCGTCCAGTATCAGCAAATCCGCTCCGCAAAGGGAAGCCATCACATCTGTGCCTTGTTCCCGCCCGAAATGCTCGCGTTCCGCCTTGTGCAGCAAATCCAGCGCGGAACCGTAAATCACGGAATAACCTTTGTTTATCACCTCGGCGGCAATGGCAAGGGAAAGATGGGTTTTGCCCAGCCCCGTTCGCCCAGTGAGCAACAGGTTTTTGGTTTCCTGGCCAAACCGCGCGGCGTATTCCCGGCAGTAGCCGTACACCTTTTGCATGGTTTGGCGAGCATCGCCATCGTAATATTCAAGGGAAAAGCGGTCGAAATTGCTCTCTTTCAACGGGGCTTTCAGACACAATTCCCGGAATTCGTCCCGCTTGACCTTTTCTTTTACGCAGCGGCAGAGCTTGCCGCCGGAAAAGCCCGTGTCTTGGCATAAGCCGCACGCATATACGGGCAGGAAAACCCCCGGTGAGTACCCCAATTTCTCTAGAATATCACATCGCCGATTCTGTGCCGCAAGGCTTTTAGCGCCCGCGGCTTTCATGTTTTCTTCCGGTTCTCCGCTTAAAACAGCACGGACGGCGTCCAGCCCCGCCCTTGCGATTTCTGCTTCCAGCAATGCGAGTTCCGGGCATTTTTCAAAGAGCTGACGTTTGCGTTTTTCGGCTTCCTCAACCGCCCTTAGGCGTCCAGCCAGAACCTCTGAAAGCGCTTTTTCCAATGCGCCGACCTCAACACCCATTGATTCAATTCCCTTTCCCGCCGATTGAAATCACATCGAATATGCCCAAATCATAAGAAGTCTGGCTTTTGCCGGATTGGGGGGATTTTTCCTTTGTCTGAGCCGCGGGAATATCCTCCGGGGCGGTGATTTTGAGCGAATACCATTTGACCAGAATTTTGTCTATATATTTGAAGTTGATTTTCGCCGTGGAGTCCACGCAACGGTCATAAGCAGCTTTCAGCATAGCCTTGGTGAAGAGATATTCGTTCACCCAGCGCGAGGCGAATTCAAGCTCCTTTTCACTGGGTTGGCGGTGTTCGAGCCCGAAAGCGTTTTCTATCTTGCGCCACGCGGTTTTGCGTAGGGACAGCTCCGTCAGGTGGCGTTCCGCGCGCTCGACGGTATTGATTTCCTTCGCGGCCCAGTCTGCGCCGAGCTTTTCCATGTATCGCACGCCGAATTTGTTTTCCGAAACGCAGTATTCCACCAACATGAGGATGACGCAAGCGGGCAGGGATTCGTAATCAAACAGCCACACCAGCGCGGCGGCTTCTGAAAAGGAAATGAGCCTGCCCAATTTCAGCTCCGCTTCTTTAATCAAAAACGCGATTTCCGGCGATTCGCTTCCCCGACGGGCAACCTCACCGCGGGTGGGGCGCTGGGGAGGTATGAACGGCTTCGGCGTTTTCTCTTTCTCTGTTTGAGCCTGAGTTTGCGGTTGATTTTGCGCGGGCGCCGCCGCGGTGACCGGATTTAATGATTCGCCGGAAGAAATAATCAGACCCATTTCCAGCCAGTATTGCAAGGCGTCGGAGGCATCGGCGGGCGCAAGCCCCAGCGCCTTGGCAAGCTCAACCGTATCGCCCACGCCGCCATGCCGCAAAAGCCACAAAAGCGCCTTCAATTGGGCGGCGCCCGCCAAACGCAAATGTTTGTCCACCACCTCGGCAGGGACGGCGAACATGGCACCGTATGCGGCGGGGTTTAATATGTAATCCATTGTTACGACCACGAACTTTCC
>JAISRF010000067.1 GCA_031273775.1 Oscillospiraceae bacterium | reverse complement strand
ACCGCTCCCAAGTTGTAAATCTCGTCGATTTTCAGCTGGGTATAAAGCTTACCTTTGCTTTCCAGCAACGCACGTGTTTCGTCCGCTGTAATGGCGTCGATTCCGCAGCCGAAAGAGACCATCTGTACCAGTTGCATGTCGGGCTGGGAACAGACGTATTCGGCGGCGTTGTACAACCTGGAATGGTAGGTCCACTGGTTCAAAACCTTGACATTGGCGGCGGTCGCCGCAAGCTCAAACACCGCGTCCTCGCTCACAACGCACAACCCGAAGGAACCGAACAGATCATCAATTCCGTGGTTGATTTCCGGGTCTATATGATAAGGCCGACCGGCCAGCACCACAATGGGGCGCCCTTCTTTCCGGGCAAAATCTATGATTTATTTGCCTTCTTTTTTAATCGCCGCTTGATAAACGGCGTAGGCGGCATAGGCTTTGTCGGCGGCTTTTTTTACCTCACCTTTGGAAACCAGCAGTTGGGCAGAAAAATACTCCGCCGCCTTTCTGTAAAAATCCTTCCTGCGGTGAAGCCCGAAATACGGGGTCAGGTAGCGGATTTCTTTCAGCCGCTCAATATTCGCCGCCAAAAGTTCAGGGTAATAAGCGACCACGGGGCAGTTGTAGTTGTTGTCCGAATTGCCCTCATCGAAGTTGTATGGCATACAGGGGTAAAAAATGGTTTTCACGCCGTCATTCAGCAGGGCTTCAATATGCCCGTGCAACAGCTTCGCGGGGTAGCAAACTGTATCGGACGGAATGGTGTATTGCCCTTTAATGTAAATTTCACGGTTGCTTTCCGGGGAAAGCGCAAGCGAAAAACCGAGTCCGTTGAAAAACGCGTTCCAGAAGGGCAGATTTTCGTACATATTCAGCCCCATCGGGATGCCAACTGTTCCGCGTCTCCCCTCCCCTTGCGGGAGATTACGGAGAGTTTTATACTTAAACTGGTACAAATTCGGCAGGACGGTTTTGGTTTTCGCGCCCAGACCCAGTTCGCAGCGGTTACCGGAAATAAATTTCCTGCCGCCGCCAAAGTCGTTTACGGTGAGCGAACAACGGTTTTGGCATCGCCCGCAAGTCACCGGCTTGGAGGTATGCGTGAAACTTTCAAGCTGTTCGGCAGACAAAGTAGAACTGTGAAAATCCGATTTATCCGCCGCGCTCTCAAGGGCGGAAAGCTCCTGTTCCCTGTTCCGAACGCGTTCCAGAGCGTAAAGCGCCGCGCCGAACGCACCCATCAGCCCGGCGATTTTTGGACGCACCACATCTTCGCCAAGCTCGCGCTCAAAAGCGCGAAGCACCGCGTCGTTTAAAAACGTTCCGCCCTGCACCACAATACGCCGCCCCAGATCCGAGGCCTTTGCCGCGCGAATCACCTTATAAATGGCGTTTTTAACCACTGAAACAGACAATCCGGCGGAAATATCCGGGATATCCGCGCCGTCCTTTTGCGCCTGTTTCACGGAGGAATTCATGAACACCGTACAGCGCGATCCCAAATCGACCGGATTTTTGGCAAACAGCCCCAACGCCGCGAAATCAGCGATGCTGTAACCCAGCGCGGCGGCAAAGGTTTCAATAAACGAACCGCATCCGCTGGAACAGGCTTCATTCAGCATAATGCTGTCTATTGCGCCGTTCATGATCTTAAAGCACTTAATATCCTGACCGCCAATATCCAAAATGAAATCCACGCCTGGTTCAAAATGGCGAGCGGATGAAAAATGCGCCACCGTTTCCACCAGCCCAAAATCCAGCGAAAAGGCATTTTTAATTAAATCCTCGCCGTAACCCGTAACGGCGGACGCGCGGATTTTAACCCGGCTGCCGCATTGTTCATAAATTTTTCTAAGCTGACCCAGAACCACCGCCGCCGGATTCCCGCTGTTACCCGAATAATGGGAATATAACAGCTCACGGTTTTCGGAAATCAGGGTAAGCTTGGTAGTGGTGGAACCGGCATCCACGCCCAAAAACGCATCGCCGGAATATGTACTTAAATCCGCGCGGGGAATGTCAGCCGCGCTGTGGCGGGCGGCAAAGGCGTCATACGCTTCCCGAGTCTCAAACAGCGGAGGAAGTGTGTTAGTAAAGGTGGTGGTTTCCACTGCGTTTTGCAGGCTTTTCAAAAGGTTATCGAAGGTTACGGGCTCCAAATTTCCGGCAAAGTGCGCCGCACCCAACGCCACAAAGCAATCTCCGTTTTCCGGAAAAACCGCGCACTCCCCGTCCAGACGCAGGGTTTTCACAAAACGCTCCCGCAGACTTTTTATAAAATACAGCGGACCGCCCAAAAACACGACCTTGCCCTCAATTTTTCGCCCTTGCGCCAGCCCCGCCACCGTCTGATCCACTACCGCTTGCAATACCGAAGCGGCAATATCCTCTTTGCGCGCTCCTTGGTTTAGCAAAGGCTGAATGTCTGTTTTCGCGAACACGCCGCACCGGGAAGCGATGGAATAAATTTTCTCATGTTTTGCCGCCAGGGCGTCCAATTCAAGAACAGAAATGTTCATCAGAGTGGACATCTGGTCGATAAACGAACCGGTACCCCCGGCGCAGGAACCGTTCATCCGTTCCTCCAGACCACCCTTAAAAAAAATGATTTTCGCATCCTCGCCGCCGAGTTCAATCGCGGTATCGGCATCCGGGTAGTATGTATTCACGGCATCCGCGGCGGCGAATACCTCTTGCACAAAGTCTATTCCCGCTGCCCGCGCCACGCCCAGCCCCGCCGAGCCTGTAACCGCCGCCTGCACTCGTTTGCCTTTTAAAAGCGGCTCAAGGCGCGACAACATTTCCAAAGCGCGGGTTCGCACCTTGGACATATGCCGCTCGTATTCTTTATGTATGATGTTGCCTGAATCGTCCAGCACCACGGTTTTCACAGTGGTTGAGCCGATATCTATGCCAATACGCATTAAGCGCCCCCGAAAATCATATTCGTTTTATTATAGCAACATCAGTCGATGAAAGCAAGTGCGGCTTTGTGGAATTTTTGCAAACAAATATTGACAAATGTTTCTATTCAAGGGATTCACCTAACAAAAATACCGCGCACATAAGGAGCATGGCAGCCAGGGCGTGGACACTTCCGGCGGCAAAGGCGGGCGTGATACTTGAAGAGGTAGAGAATACCGACAGGGAAACAGGGAAAAAGCGTAAGAGTACCGCCGCAACGCACCAAGCGAGCAAGGCATGGGCGGCACGGGCGGCAAAAAATGAAAGAGCTTTTGGTTTTACAATTCTGCCCAGCGCGAGGGCTTGGCAGTGAACACACAATCCACCAAATCCGATTAACGCCGCGATAACCGGCAAGGGACGTTCCTTTCCGGCTAGCGCAGCGCCCCGGGTGACCTCCGCAAGATACGTTGTCCATTTTACGGCCCACGGCGGCAGGGTCAACGCGGCGACGCCCGCAGTTAACGCGGAAAACAGCACTACCCACGCGCACACCCCAAAGATGGAACCGGCAGCTTCCGCTACGCTTTCGGTTATAATTTCGGAAAATGAAATAGATTTACAAGAATTTGTTGTGATTTTCTGATTTAATTGTGTGATCCCCACCTTTTTTGTTCCTGCAAGCAAACCCAAAAAAACGCCTATCATCAGGGCGGCAAGCGTGTTTGCGGTAAGCAAAATCCAGCCTGCGCGGGGGTTATTCAACATGCCCGCGCCCACCGCTGTTAACACGAACGCCGGCCCGGCATTCACACAAAAGCAAAGCATCCTGCGGGCGTCACGCGCGCTGATTTCCCCTGCGCGGTACAAATCCGCGACGCATTTCGCACCCACCGGGTATCCCCCAATGAACGACATGGCTAAAGCCATGCCCGCCGCCCCCGGCAGTCCGAAAAGCAGACGCACAACGGGGCTCACGAACAGCCCGAGTCTGCCCGCCAACCCCGTCCGCACAAAAAAAGAGCACAACGCCATAAACATGAACAACGATGGAATGACCGTACTGCCGCACAGTACCAGCCCCGCCCTCGCCCCCGCCGCGCATTCGGATCGGCGTAAGAGAAGCAGCGCGGCAATAGCTATGCCGAACAAAAGCAAAAACAGGATCTTTGCGGACTTTACAAGTTGTTTCATGATTAAGTATATGACGGACAATCGCCGGATTAGTAGCACCATGCAACTTTTATGACGCAATAAAAAGTAAGAAAATCCGTCGCGCCAATAAGCTACTAATGTCTAAATTCCGTATGACCCGGATGTGTCGGCAACGACTTCGGTCACGGAGGTCTTGCGGCGGCTGGTTTTTACGCGCTTTTGAAGTTCTTCGTAATAAAGGCCGTCGTCAAAAGGCAAGCTGACCGGCTTTCCTGTCCACGCGGAAAGATGCATGGCGTTGGAAATAGTTAAACCGTTAATTCCCTCCAGCCCGCTTGCCACCAGCGGCTCATTTCTGAGGATGGCTGCGGCGAACGCATTTAACACGCCGACATGCTGTTCGCTTTGACCGTCGGTTTCCACTTCCATGAATTCGCTTTTCGGGCACGCGAAAGGCATGGTATTGGTTTTGGAAAATTCCGGCTCCGGTTGTGCCAGCTTCCACAGGCGCAGTTTGCCGCCTTCGGCAATCAGCTTGCCACCATCCAGCGTAATTTCAAAGCGGTTTGTGCCGGGGGTATCGCCGGTGGTGGTGACAAATACGCCGGTCGCGCCATTCTCGTACTCGACATAAGCCGTCACATCGTCTTCAACCTCAATATCGTGCCATTTTCCAAAATGCAAATGCGCGGTTACGGTTTTTGGCATTCCGCAAATCCACTGCCATAAATCCAGATTGTGAGGACATTGGTTCAGGAGCACTCCCCCGCCCTCTCCGGACCAGGTTGCGCGCCACGCACCCGAATTGTAATAGGCCTGCGGACGGTACCAGTCCGTAATAATCCAGTTGGTACGCCGGATTGCGCCCAATTCGCCGCTTTGCACCAGTTCGCGCATTTTTCGGAAAACGTGGTCGGTACGCTGGTTAAACATCATACCGAAAACCACGTTGGTATCCTTCGCGGCGGCGTTCATTTCCTTAACCTGCCCGGTGTAAACGCCGGCGGGCTTTTCCACCATGACGTGAAGCCCACGCTCAAATCCGGCAATGGCGTATTTCGGGTGGTCGTAATGGGGCACGGCGACCAGCACGGCGTCAATCAGCCCGCTGTCCATCATAGCCTCGGCGGTGTTGAACGTTTTGATGGATCCGGATCGGCTTTTTGCCAAGTCCAGACGGGCGGGGTTTACATCGGCGACCGCCGCAACCTCAATTTCCGGACATTTTCCGGCAAGGATACTTCCCAGATGCCCGGAGCCCATATTTCCCACTCCGATGATTCCTAATTTGACATGTTTATTCATGTTTGCTTTACTCCTTACTAACGCGCTCTGCGGAGCGCAATTGAGAATTGAGAATTATTGTTTTTTATTGGCGTTTTACGCCAATAAGCTACCAATAAGCTACCAGTAAGCTACTAAATCAAGCTTTTAAGGGCGGAGACCGCGGCTTCAAACGCGGCCAGGCGGGTGGGGTAACGGTCTTCCATGGCGGTTTTGGTGCCGTGTTCCAATTCGTCCAGCCCGCCGAACACCGTCAGGTGAGGTTCCAGCGTGAGCACTCGGCCTCCGATTGCGGCGTACTTTTCCAAAAGTTCCGGAATGTGCCCCAAACCACGTCCCGCGGGAACCACCGTTCCGTCCGCGCGCGCGTCTTTAATATGCATGTACGCAACATAAGGCTCCAAAAGCGCCCAGGCGGATGGTACTTCCTGACCGGCCTGAATAAAATTGGCGGGGTCGAATATTGCTTTAATGCCGGGGAGCGCCCGGTGAATTTGGGCACAAGCGGGGGCAAGCTCGCCAAAAATGTCCTTTTCGTTTTCGTGACAGAGCACAAGATTGCTACCTTTCGCTACTTCCTCAAAACGAGAAAGCCGCTCTAACACGGCGTCGCGGGCGGCAGCGCTGCCCTGAGCACCGTAAAAACTGAACAGTCGGAAATGGGTTGCGCCCAGAATCTCCGCCAGTTCCACCATGTGGCGGAATTCATCCAGATGGGGTTCAAACGCATCCGTAATGCCAATCTTGCCGGACGGAGAACCGATGGACCAGACCCGAATTCCGGCGTTGTCAAGCAAAGCGCGCACACGTTTGGACGACTCTATGCTAATCCCGGCAATGTTTGTGCCATCTACGCCGCGGATTTCCAGCAAACCGATTCCATTTTTCTGCAATGCCCCAATTTGGCCGGTTAAATCATCGGCCGCCTCGTCTGCGAAAGCGCAGAGCTCAAAGGGATGTTTCACGTTAATACCTCGTTCATCACTGTATGCCATCATGACCTCCAAATTTACTTGCCGTTCTCATACACCGAAAATCGGTTTCTTCCGGCTTTTTTTGCCTCATACATAGCAAAGTCGGCTTGTTGCAAAAGCTCACCCGTATCGCGGGTGTGCAAGCCAAAAACCGCGGCTCCCACGCTAAGATGAATCCCGCGGTTCTCCAACCGGGATTGGCTCATATGATTGGCGAAATTACTCAGCAGGTTATTTGCGTAATTCACCGCCGCATCGAAGTCTTTTACAGAGGGTATCACCAACACAAACTCGTCGCCGCCGTAGCGGGAAGCGATGGAAAACTGTTCACTTTTAGGCGACGCGGCATTTTCTTCCTCGGCCAGCCGATTAAAAATCCGACCGACCTCGCACAGTAACGCGTCCCCCGCCTCATGCCCGACGGAATCATTGACCTGCTTGAAATTGTCCACATCAATGAAGTAAAGGGTAAACCGCGGGCTGCCCGACATGGAGGAAGCCTTAGCCAAACATTCTTTCAAAGCATAACGGTTTGGCATCCGGGTAAGCGGGTCATAATACGCCAGTTGTTTCATGCGCCGTTTCATGAAACGGATATAGAACAGTAAAAAAACAATCGCGGCGGCGAACAGACAAAAGAAAAACAGAACGACCGCAGCCTCAGCGACCGGCACAATCACCCGCTCTATTTTATTCAATCTGTCCGTCACCTCCTTTTTCATTTCATCATTCAACACGCATTACGCGTTGCGTAGGGCGATTGCTTCTTTTGACTTTGCAACAATATCTTCCGCTGTCAGTCCGAAATGCTTTAAAACTTCCAAAGCCGGGCCGGACATGCCAAAGGTGTCCTGTACGCCGACTTTGAGCACCGGCACGGGCAGGGTTTCGCTCAAAAACTCGCTGACTGCGCCGCCCAAACCGCCGATAACCGAATGCTCTTCCGCCGTGACGATTGCGCCTGTCTGTTTGGCCGCTTCCAAAACCAAATCCCTGTCCAGCGGCTTAATGGTGTGAATGTTGAGAACTCTGGCCGAAATTCCCTCATTTTTCAAGGTTTCGGCGGCAATCAGCGCCTCGTTAACCATCAGCCCGGTGGCGATAATAGCAATGTCGGTACCATCGGTTAACTGTACGCCCTTGCCGATTTCGAACTTGTAAGCTTCGTCAAAAATCGTGGGGAGCGCCAGACGGCCAAACCGCATATAAACGGGTCCGTCCAGCAGGGCTGCGGCAAATACCGCTTTTTTTGCCTCCACGCCATCCGCGGGATTGATGATGGTCATGCCGGGAATGGTGCGCATGAGAGCGATATCCTCGCAGCATTGGTGGGTCGCGCCATCCTCGCCCACAGAGATTCCGGCGTGGGTCGCTCCGATTTTTACGTTAAGATGCGGGTAACCCACGGAATTGCGAACCTGCTCAAACGCGCGCCCGGCAGCAAACATGGCAAAACTGGAGGCGAACACCAGCTTTCCCGTTGCGGCCAGCCCCGCCGCCACACCGATCAAGTTTTGCTCCGCGATTCCGCAGTCAAAAAAGCGGTCGGGATGCGCCTTTTTGAACATCCCGGTTTTGGTGGCCGCCGCCAGATCCGCATCCAGCACAATTAAATCACGACGGGTATTGCCCAACTCCACCAACGCCTCGCCGTATGCGTCACGGGTAGCCTGCTTCTTAATTTCATTCATATTATGTCAACCTCCGATTTTGGTGAGTACTGCGTCAAGTTCCGCGATAGCCTGGGCATATTGCTCGTCATTGGGGGCGGAGCCGTGCCACGATGCCTTGTTTTCCATGAAAGAAACGCCCTTCCCCTTAACGGTTTTGGCCACGATTGCAGTCGGTTTGCCTTTGACGGTTTTCGCCTGGGCATAAGCCGCTTCAATCTGATCAAAATCGCTGCCGTCAATTTCGATTACGTGAAACCCAAAAGCTTCAAATTTTTCCTTAATCGGCAGGGGTGAATTGACTTCTCCAAGCTCGCCGTCAATCTGGAGATTGTTCCAGTCCACGGCAATACAAAGGTTGTCCAGTTTTTTATGCGCCGCGAACATGGCGGCCTCCCAAACCTGACCTTCTTCAAGTTCTCCGTCGCCCAGGATGGAGTATACGCGGTTTGAATCACCGGAAATTTTAGCGGAAAGCGCCATACCGACGGCGGCAGAAATGCCCTGCCCCAGCGAACCGGTGGACATATCCACACCGGGGGTGTGCTTCATGTCCGGGTGTCCCTGAAGCATTTCACCCGTGTGGCGAAGCTTCACAAGCTCTTCAACCGGAAAAAATCCGCGCTGAGCCAAAACCGCGTACAGTCCCGGAGCGGTGTGCCCTTTAGAAAGCACAAACCGATCACGTCCGGCCCATTTGGGGTTTTTCGGGTCGATATTCATCTCCCTGAAATAAAGATAGGTCAGTAGCTCCGCGATTGAAAGTGAGCCGCCGGGGTGTCCGGATTTCGCGCTGTGCGTGCTCTCAATTACGCCGATTCTCACCATGCGCGCAATTTTAGCAAGTTCGTTTTTCTGTGCCTGTTCCATTATTTTCCTCCTAAAATAGTTTTAATATGGGCTATAAAATCCGCGACCGTGCCTTCATCGCAGTCGGCGGCCACGTATTGGGCAACCGCTTTCAAATCCTCAGGAGCATTAGCGGCGTACGCGGAAATAGCGGCTTCCCTAATAAGCGGAATATCATTATAATAATCCCCTACCGCGCAGATTTTTTCTCGGCAACTGCCACAGAGCTCCGCCAGCTTAACCAGTGCCATGCCCTTATCAGCGCCCGCGGGAATTAACTCAAAATATATGCGGGAGGTAAAAATATAATAAGCGCCCGGCACAGAGTTTTCATCCGAAAATGCCTTCAAGCGCTTTAATATTTCGGGATTTGCCGCAAACAGGATTTTGTTCCAGCCGCTTTCGGGCAGGCTGTCCGGCGTACAGGGAATAACCGTGAGCCCTTCGTCGTCAATGTGCTTTTGAGCTTCTGGGGAAGATTGCAACAAATATACCACGCCCTGAGCGTGGATTTCCGCGCCCGCCTCCGGGAACGCGGCGGTCGCCTTCAGAAGCGCCGCGTTGGCCTCTTTTGGCAGAAACGACTGCCACACGGTTTGTTGTTTGTCAAAGTCATACAATCCGCCGCCGTTATAAACAATGGCCGGACAGTTCACGCCGGCTGCCAATGCGTAGGGACGCGCCGCCTCGTAAGAACGACCGGTGGCCACGGTAAACAGTCCGCCCTGACGCTTAAATACCTCAATAGCTTCTAAATTTTTGGGGTGAACCTTGTAGTCGCGCGAAATCAGTGTACCGTCTATGTCCGAAACAAGAAGCACGCCGTCAAAAACTTTGCTCATTAATATACTCCATTTTCTTAAAAAAATTAAAACTTATTTATTGGCAGTCCGCCATTTTCATTTTTCATTTCAGATAGCGCCGCTAAAAAGTATTCCGGCAGTTCGCTGCTAAAGGAAAGCTCTTCCCCCGAGTCCGGATGAACAAATCCGATTTCCCGGGCGTGGAGACATTGTCCAGAAAGCCCCGCGAAAGCCCTTCCGCCATACAGCATGTCACCGAGTACGGGGTGATGCAAATAGGCCATATGCGCACGGATTTGGTGAGTGCGCCCGGTTTCCAATTGTAACCTCAGGCGGGTGATTTTATCGCGCTCAAAGCGGGCGAGAACCTCGTAACGCGTGACGGCGGGCTTGCTGTTTCGAGCGGTCACCGCCATCTGCTTGCGCTTTACCGGGTGGCGGCCTATCGATGCGTTCACGGTGCCGGAATCCGGCTTTACCAACCCGCACACCAAAGCCTCATACACGCGAGTGAAGGAATGTTCTTTGATCTGGGCGGCAAGTCCGCGGTGGGCAGTATCCGTTTTTGCCACGATCAACAGTCCACTGGTATCTTTGTCAATCCGGTGGACAATTCCCGGGCGTAAAACTCCGTTAATGCCGGAAAGCTCTTCGCCGCAGTGAGCAAGCAGCGCATTAACCAGCGTACCTCCGTGATTGCCGGGCGCGGGATGAACCACCATGCCCTTGGGCTTATTTACAACCAATAAATGTTTGTCCTCATAAACAATATCCAGCGGGATTTTCTCCGGGCTGGCATTTGGCATAACAGGCTCCGGCAAGGTGACGGAAACCGTATCGCCAAGCTTAACCTTAGTGCTTTTCCCCGCCTTTTCGCCGTTTATCAATACATTGCCGCTTTCAATCAGACCGGCGGCCTGAGAACGGGATATGCTGTCCATATAAACGGAAACAGATTTATCCGCGCGTTCCGGAATCGAATTTTCGGCGGTGAATGTGTATGGATGTGACATGATCGGAACCTCACGCGCATTGTGGTTTTCACGGGCGAATATGAGCTATTACGGGCGAACATAAACCTTCGCGGGCGAACACGGTTCGCCACTACTCTTTTGATTTTCTTCGTTCCCTGGCCGATTTCACGGAATCTATGATAAAATAAAACAGCATGAGCGCCGCGCCCACCACCACCGCAGAATCCGCCACGTTAAAAATATACGGGAAAGGCATGAAAAGGATGTGTAAAAAATCGGTCACAGTACCTAAAAACAGCCTGTCTATCATATTGCCGATTCCGCCGGAAATAATCAGACCCGCCGCCCAGATTAAAATAGGTGAGTGTATGCGCCGCGCCGCCAGCAGGAAAAGTCCTCCCAAAATCACGACGGCGGTTACCACAATAAACAGCCAGCGCATATTTTTCATCATGCCAAAGGACGCGCCCTCGTTGGTGATGTAATGAAATTCCAGCACTCCGGGAATAAACGCGCGGGTCTCAAGAAGTTTAAAACTCCCCCTGACGAGCCACTTGGTGAATTGGTCGGCGGCAATCAGCAAAAGCCCGACCACGCCGGAAATCAAATACAGAAAGGGCTTCCGTTTTGGGGTGCTTTTATCCCCTTCCAACCAGCCAAATATATTCATAAATCCCCCACATATTTACTAACTGTCAACCATCTACGGTCAACTGAGCAACAACCGCCGCACACCGGGTACAAATGGTGGGGTGCTCCATGTTTTGACCAACGGTTTCCGAGTAATTCCAGCAACGCTCGCATTTCGTACCGTTTGCGCGGGTAATGTCCACGCCGACGACAGCGCCTTGAAACGCACCTCCATGCCCCTGTTTCACCTCACAGGCGGAAACAATGAAAATGCCGGGGAGCTTTTCGCCAAAACTTTCAAGGAGTTCAAACAAATCGCCGCCTGCATAAATGGTAACCGCCGCTTCCAGCCCGGAACCGATTTCTTTTGCGGCGCGCGCGGGTTCCAGCGCCTTGTTCACATCCTCCCGAACGGCAAGAATCTTTTCCCATTTTGCCACTAAAGCGACATCTGCCGGTTTTCCCGCTTTCGGAAAGTCGTTGAGCATCACACTCTGGGGGCGGTCGGAAGGAAGCTTTGGGATATACTGCCAGATTTCATCCGCGGTGAAAGAGAGAATTGGTGCAATCAGCAGGGTTAATCCGCGAAGAATGCAGGTGAGTACCGTTTGCGCCGCGCGCCGGCTTTCACCTTTTGGGCACTCCACATACAGCCGGTCTTTCAGGACATCAAGGTAGAAATTGCTGAGTTCCACCGCGCAAAAATTGTGCACGGCGTGAAAAATCAGGTGGTATTCATAGTTTTCATACGCGTCAGTCACGCGCCCAATTAAGACATTCAGGCGGTTAAGCATAAAGCGGTCAATATCCTGCCAATTCGCCTCCGGCAGCGAATCCCGCCCGGGGTCAAAATCGGCAAGGCAACCTAAAATAAACCGCGCGGTGTTGCGTATTTTGCGGTAGATTTCGGAAAGCTGTTTCAAAATATCGCGCGAAATACGAATGTCCGCGTGGTAGTCTGAAGAGGCAACCCACAGGCGCAGGATGTCCGCGCCGTACTGGTCTATAATTTCCTGCGGTTCTATGCCATTGCCCAACGATTTGGACATTTTGCGCCCTTCGCCGTCCACCACCCAACCGTGAGTGACCACCGCCTTGTACGGGGCGGCGCCGAACGCCGCCACAGAGGTTAGGAGCGACGACTGGAACCAACCGCGGTACTGGTCGGCGCCTTCCAGATAAACATCAGCGGGAAAGCGAAGGTACTCACGCTCTTTGAGCACCGCGGTATGTGAAACGCCGGAATCGAACCAAACGTCCATAATGTCGGTTTCCTTGGTGAAGCTCCCGTTGCCGCAAGCCGCGCAAACCGTACCTTCCGGCAAAATTTCAGCGGCTGGCTTTTGCCACCACGCGTCGGCACCTTCCCGACCCAGCAACTCCGCCACGGCGGCGACGGACTGCCGGGTAATATGCTCCTTGCCGCACTTTTCGCAGAAGAAAATGGGAATCGGGACGCCCCACAGGCGCTGGCGCGAAATGCACCAGTCCGAACGGTCACGAACCATGCCGGCAATGCGTTCTCCGCCCCACTGCGGAATCCAATTCACCTTCGCAATTTCGGAAAGGGTCTGTTCCTTGAAGCCGTCTATAGAGCAAAACCATTGCTCCGTGGCGCGGAAAAGCACCGGCTGACGGCAGCGCCAGCAGTGCGGGTACTGGTGATTGATCTTTTGCAAAGCAAACAGGTTTCCGTCCGCTTCCAAACGTTTTGCAATCGCTTTATTGGCATCGTCTGTGGAAAGCCCGGCGAAATCGCCCGCGTCCTTCGTGAGTACCCCTTTTGAATCGACCGGAACCACAATGGGCAACTGCGGATATTTGCGGCAAACTTCAAAGTCCTCCACACCATGGCCGGGAGCGGTATGCACACAGCCAGTGCCCGATTCAAGCGTCACGTGATCGCCGACAATCACGGTGGATTGGCGTGGTAAAAACGGGTGCGCGGTTTGCATCAGTTCCAAATCCGCGCCTGTCAGTTCGCCTAAAATTTCATAATCTTTCAAGCCGGCGGCTTTCATGGCACCGGCGGCAAGTTCCTTTGCCATTACATAATACTCGGCGCCGGATTTTATCAGCGCATAATCAAATTCAGGACCCACACAAATTGCCACATTACCGGGGAGCGTCCATGTGGTAGTGGTCCAGATAACGAAATACGTCCGCGCCAAATCCGCTTTCAGGGCGGTGAGTTTACCCAAGTCGTCGGTTACCCGGAATTTTACAAATATGGAAAAGCATTTGTCGTCACTGTATTCAATTTCGGCTTCCGCAAGCGCAGTCTGGCATTCGGGGCACCAGTAAACCGGTTTAAGTCCTTTATAAATATGGCCGGCGACCGCCATTTTTCCGAAGATTTCAACTTGACGCGCTTCAAACTCCGGTTTGAGAGTAAGGTATGGGTCGTCCCACTCGCCCAATACGCCCAACCGCTTGAACTGCTCCCGCTGTTCGTTTACATAGGAAAGCGCAAACTCCCTGCAGAGCGCCCTGAGCTCCACGGGAGAAAGATCCGCGGCAGCTTGAACACCCGCGGATTTGCGAGCTTTCAGCTCAATGGGCAGACCGTGGGTATCCCAGCCGGGAACGTACGGCGCGCAGTAGCCGGACATATTGCGATAGCGCACAATAAAATCCTTTAACACCTTATTTAACGCGGTACCAAGGTGAATGCCGCCATTTGCGTAGGGTGGGCCGTCATGCAACACAAAAATCGGACGCCCATGATTTTTTTCAAGGACGCGCGCGTACAAATCCTCAGTGTACCAACGCTCCAGCATTTCCGGTTCCCGTTGCGGGAGTGACGCCCGCATGGGAAACGCAGTGCCGGGGAGATTCAGAGTCTTGTTGTAGTCCATCGGCATATTTTGTGAGAGCCTCCAGCTGCTTTATTCTCTTCGTGTCAAATATTCCGCCCCTTGGGGCGACTCCATGGAGATATACCGCTGCTTGCAACAGCGTAATTCATTTCTTCTTGCGGAAAAATCCAAACCCCGCGGCTTCATCGTTTTCAGGGGCATCGTCCGGCAAATCGTAAGAACTGCCGAATTTAAGGGGGGTTTGCTGAGCAAAAGTCTCTTCTTCCTCATCCTCGCTGTTCACACGGATCTTGAACCCGCTTTTACGCTCGCGGGGGGGCAGTTGCTTTTCCTCTACGGCGTCCGGGAGTTTCCATATGTCTTCGTTCGGTACATCGGCTGCATCAATCGGTTGGGTGGGAAGTTCAATCGGCTGGATTTCCTGTGGCTCGGCAAAGGATTCATCGTCCGGCTTGTCCGCCGTTGGGGAAACATTTTCGGCTTCAGGTTCCTTCACATCCGCCGCCGCGACAGACTCCTCCGGGGCAGGCACAAAGGATTTTGCGGCACTTTTGGCGGCGGCTTCCGGTTCCTGAGCAACCTCGGGAATGCGGTTAATCAGCTCAATATGAGACTGATACAGACGCATTAAATCAGCCTTAAAAACGCTGGCGTCGCGCTTTAAAGAATCGAAAGCAATCTGCTTAAGGCGAACGCTATCCTCCGCGGCGGCAAATATTGCGGCCGATTTAGCGTTGGCATCGTCCACAAGACGTTTAGCCTGAGCGCGGCTGGAGTTGTCCAAATCGGCAAGGCGGTCATTAAATTCCTTTTGGCGCCTGGCGTGGTCGGCATCGGTTTCGGCATTGATTTGCGCGGCGCGTTCCTCGGCTTCCCGCACGGTTTTCTCCGCGGCGGCGTTCGCTTCGCTGACAATATTATCCGCCAGTTTCTGCGCGGAAAGCAAGGCGGAGTGGATACTGTTTTCCTGACCTCGGTACTCTTCAATCAAGGCGCTTAACGTGTCTATATTCGCCTTGAGCCCGGCATTTTCCTGCAATAGCTCTTTAAACCCGGAAGAAACCGTATCAATAAAATCATCCACCTCTCCCGGTCTATAACCGCTGACTGATTTCGTAAATTCAATCCCGTCAATGTAATCAAGCGTCATGTTGTTTCTGCACCTTCCAAAAATAAATATAAATTATGAATTATAAGTAAAATCCGTTGTTTTCCAATTCGTCCATCAGCAAATCACCCATGATGTCTACATCGAACGGTGTGATGATAAAGGTCATATTGGCTACCTTTTTTAACTGACCGTTGTTCGCGTAGGCTACGCCGCTTAAAAAGTCCACAAGCCTGCGGGTTAATTCCCGGTTAGCGGCTTCCAGATTGAGAAGCACCGTGCGTTTGGCGTTTAAGTGGTCAGCAATGGTGGTCGCCTCATCAAAGCGCTCAGGCTTGACCAACACCACCTGAAGCTGCGTAGTCGCGTGAATGTTGACGACCTTGTTCTTTTCTTGCTCACGCACAGATCCGAAATCCCGACCGCTTCTTGTGGTTTCGCGGTCACGACCGGACTGGCGTCGGGGCGTATCGTCGTAAAAATAATCCTTTTCGCGTTTGCCGGAGTCGAAAGAATCATCGGAAACATCAGATGAATATGATGGCGCGCGTGAACCTTTCTTTTTATAAACCGGCGAGGAATCATACCCGAAATAATCATCGTTGTCCTCGTCTGATCGTCGCTTTCTGACCGGCGTTTCCGGCTCATCCTCGTAATATTCATCATCCGGGGCGTTCATGAATCCTTTAATCTTATCAACAAGACCCAAATAACTCACCTCTATGTCAATTCGTAATGCGTAATTAAGTTCGGTTGCCGAAAAGCAGGGAGTCTATTCTTACTATGCTCACGCCTTCTAAAACGGTCGCTTAAAATCTCCCGATACACCCCATCGACAAAAATCGTATATTTACATTATCCATTATTTCTGCGCTAATGTCAAGAAACAGTTTTCGAATTTTGAAAAAATATTGTGCGCGTGTCAATGATGGGTGACACTTTTGGTAAAAAAATAAGTTCAGCCGTGGTTTCCTTGTCAGGGGAAGGTGTGGAGATTTTTCAACCATATTCCCGCCGCGCGGATTTGAAT